>CAIVAR010000080.1 GCA_903904005.1 uncultured Anaeromyxobacter sp. | reverse complement strand
GATCCGGGGGATGATCCCGGCCCGGAAGTGATAGAAGCCACCCGTGTCGACCTTCGCCCTCGATCCGTACCTCGCCGGCGTCGCTGCGCGCGTCGAGGCGGAACTGCGCGAGGCCGCCCGGGAGGGCGCACGGGGCGGGCCGGCCCGGCTGTGGGAGGCCATCTCCTATGCGCTGCTCGCCGGCGGGAAGCGGCTGCGCCCGGCGCTCGTCTGCGCCACCGCCGAGGCCTTCGGTGGGGACACGGGGGAGGGGAGCCTCCCGCTGCGCTTCGCCGCTTCGCTCGAGATGATCCACACCTACTCCCTCGTGCACGACGACCTGCCGAGCATGGACGACGACGACCTCCGGCGGGGGCGACCCACCGTCCACAAGGCGTTCGACGAGGCCACGGCGGTGCTGGCGGGGGATGCGCTCCAGTCGCTGGCGTTCGAACATCTGCTCGCCGGGCCTCCGGACGACGGTCGGGCGCCCCGGCTCGCCGTGGTGCTCGCCTCCGGGGCGACGCGCATGGTGGAGGGGCAGTCGCTCGACCTCCAGGCCGAGACGGTGCCTCCAGGGCTGGAGGGGGTCCTCGACCTGCAGCGCCGGAAGACGGGCGCGCTCCTCGCCGCCTCGGTCGTGGGCGGGGCCATCGCCGCCACCGGCGGCGACCAGGGGCTCGGGCCGGCCGGCCTGAAGCTCGGGCTCGCCTTCCAGATCGCCGACGACCTGCTCGACCTCACCGCGACCACCGCCGACCTGGGAAAGCGGGCCGGAAAGGACGCTGCCGCCGGGAAGGCCACCCTCCCGGCATTGCTCGGAGTCGAGGAAGCGCGAAGGCGCGCCGACGATTACTGTGAAGAGGCCCTCCAGGCCTTCGCCGGCCTGGGGGAGAGGGCGGAGGCGCTGCGGGCCCTGGCGCGCTTCGTCGTCTCACGGAGGAAGTGAGCCATGCCGAGACTGCTCGACGCCATCGACTCCCCCACCGATCTCAAGAAGCTGTCGCCGGACCAGCTTCCCCGGCTCTGCCAGGAGATCCGCGACGAGATCATCGAGGCCTGCGCCCGCACCGGCGGCCACCTCGGCTCGTCGCTCGGCGCCGTCGAGATCAACGTGGCGCTCCATTACGTTTTCGACTCCCCAACGGATCGCATCGTCTGGGACGTCGGGCACCAGGCCTATGCCCACAAGCTCGTCACCGGGCGGCGGGACCGGTTCCGGACCATCCGGACCGAGGGCGGCCTGGCCGGGTTCCCGGAGCGGGACGAGTCGGAGCACGACGCCTTCGGCGTGGGGCACGCCTCCACGGCGGTCTCGGCGGGCGTCGGCATGGTGGAGGGCAAGCGGCACGCCGGCCATCCCGGGCGCGTGGTCGCGGTGGTGGGCGACGGCGCCCTCACGGGCGGCGTGGCCTTCGAGGGGTTGAACCAGGCCGGATACCTCCAGCGCAACTTCATGGTGGTGCTGAACGACAACGAGATGTCGATCTCGCCCAACGTGGGCGCGCTCTCGGAGTGGTTCTCCAAGAAGTTCGCCTCCCGCACCTACAACCGCTGGCGACGCTCGGTGAAGGAGTTCCTGCGCCACATCCCCAAGGGGGAGCAGGCCATCGAGATGGTCCGCCACGGCATCGACGCCACCAAGGCGCTCATCACGCCGGGCATCCTCTTCGAGGGATTGGGCTTCCAGTATGTCGGGCCGGTCGACGGCCACGACGTCGTCGAGCTGGTCCGGAGCTTCGCGAAGCTCCGGGAGATCGACGGGCCGGTGCTGGTCCACGCCATCACCACCAAGGGCAAGGGCTACCACCCGGCCGAGTCGGACAAGGCCACCCGGGGCCACGGCCTCTCCTTCTTCGACGTCGCCACCGGAAAGCCGGTGCCCAAGAAGCCGGCGCCCCGGGCCTACACCGACCTCTTCGCCGACGCGCTCTGCGAGCAGATGGAGCGCGACCCGCGGGTGGTGGCCATCACCGCCGCCATGCTGGAGGGGACCGGGCTCATCAAGTGCCAGCAACGCTTCCCCGATCGCACCTACGACGTGGGCATCGCCGAGCAGCACGCCGTCACCTTCGCGGCCGGCCTGGCCTGCGAGGGGCTGCGGCCGGTGGTGGCCATCTACTCCACGTTTCTGCAGCGAGCCTACGACCAGATCATCCACGACGTGGCCCTGCAGCGGCTCCCGGTGGCCTTCGCGCTCGACCGCGGCGGCCTGGTCGGCGCGGACGGGAAGACCCACCAGGGCGCCTTCGACCTCTCCTACCTGCGGCTCGTCCCCAACCTCGTGGTGATGGCGCCGTCCGACGAGAACGAGCTTCGCGTGGCGCTGGCCACCTCGCTGCACCACGACGGGCCGGTGGCCTTCCGCTTCCCCCGCGGCTCGGCGGTGGGGCTGCCCATCGACCCCTCGCCCGCGCCGGCGGAGATCGGCAAGGCCCGGGTGCTGCGCCGCCCGTCCGGCAAGCCCGACCTGCTCATCGTCGCGGCCGGGACCACGGCCCACGCAGCGCTGGCCGCGGCCGGGCTGCTCGCCGAGCAGGGGATCGAGGCCGCCGTCGTGGATGCACGGTTCGTGAAGCCCATCGACGAGGAGACCATCTGCGGCCTGGCCGCCGTGGCGCGCCGCGTGGTCACCGTGGAGGAGAACGTGCTGGCCGGCGGGTTCGGCTCGGCCTGCCTGGAGGCCTTCGAACGGGCCGGGCTCTTGGAGAAGGGCATCCAGGTGAGGCGGCTCGGCATCCCCGACGCCTTCATCACCCACGGTGACGCGGCCAAGCAGCGCTCCGCCATGGGGCTCGATGCGCCCGGGATCGCCGCCGCCGGTCGGGCGCTGGTGGGAGACCGTTCCCCCGCCGGGCGGAGCGCGGGCTAGGCGCCCTTGGGGGCCCGCCGCCAGCGCGCCGACCTGCTGCTCGTGGAGCGGGGGCTGGCCGCCTCGCGCACCCAGGCCCAGGCGCTCGTCATGGCGGGCGCCGTGGTCGCCGGCGACCCCGCGTCGGGCGAGGCCCGGGTGGAGAAGCCGGGGCAACTCCTCGATCCGGAGATTCCGCTCCGCGTGAAGGAGGGGGCCGCGCCGCAGAAGTACGTCTCGCGCGGGGCGCTCAAGCTCGAGAAGGCGCTCGAGGTGCTGCCCGTCGACCCGGCGGGGCTGGTCTGCGCCGACCTGGGGGCCTCCACCGGCGGCTTCACCGACCTGCTCCTGCAGCGCGGGGCCGTGCGCGTTCACGCCGTCGACGTGGGCTACGGGCAGCTCCATCCGAAGCTGCGCGGGGACGCGCGCGTGGTCGTGCACGAGCGGGTGAACGCGCGGTTCCTCGAGGCCGGCGCCCTGGGGGAGGACGTGGACCTCGTGGTCGGCGACCTGTCCTTCATCTCGCTGCGGCTCGTGTTGCCGGCGGTGAAGGCGCTGCTCAAGCCCGGCGGCCGGGCGGTGGTGCTCGTGAAGCCCCAGTTCGAGGTGGGGAAGGGGGAGGTCGGGAAGGGTGGGGTGGTGAGGGACGATGTGAAGCGGGTCGCGGCGCTGGAGGCGGTGGAGGCGGCGGCGCGCGAGCTCGGGTTCGAGGTGCTGGGACACGCCGAGTCGCCCATCGCCGGGCCGGCCGGAAACCGCGAGTGGCTGCTGGGTTTATCCGCGCCGGCTACGAAGTAGGCGGCGCAAGGCTCTCCGGCCCCGGGTACACCCTTCGTGTACCTGTCCATCACCCCCGCGCCGTACGCACCCCGCGCGGCTTCCAGGTTATGGGCACGGCAAAGGATCCTGCAGTTCTCCGGCGTCGACGCCCCGCCCTTTCCCCGCGGCACGACGTGGTCGATCTCCAGCCTCACCTCCGAGCCGCAGACCCCTCCGGAGGCCAATGGCCACTGGCACTTCCCGCCGTCCCGGACCCGCACCTCCCGCTTCACGCGGGCCGGAACCGACGCCTTCCGCTTCCCCTGCTTCTCGACGAGCAGTTCCAGCGCGGCCGTCAGCACCTGTTCGTCGGTGGCGCCAGGCTGGACGTGCGACTGGCCAGCCTTGGCCTTCTTCAAGAGCGCCACGAACTCACGCGATACGGTGAGGTGCATCCGCGTCTCGGTGGACGTCATCGGCTCCACCACGGTTGGCGCCCGCAGGGTCAAGGGCATCCCCCGATCGAGGTGGGTACGATCCCGTCCAACCGGTTGGACGATCGCCGGCGCCGCCTCCAGCGGTGCCAGGAGCGGGATCTCGGTGACGACCGTCCGTCTCGGCACCACCGCCGCAGGAAGGATCTCCGCCACCAGTTGCTTCGCCTCCTGCCGGGAGCAGCCGAAGAACCTGGGCAGCACCTCGGCCCGGTTCTCAGCGGTCATCACCTTGGAGAGCTCGCTCACGACCGTGATGCAGAGCTTTCCATCCCGAATCGGCCCATCCACCTCGGGGAAGCGCCGGACCAGGCGGGCGCCCACCTGCCGGTAGTACGCCGATCCCCGGGACAGGCCGACCTCCCGGTGGAGGAAGACGAAAAGG
>CAIVAR010000079.1 GCA_903904005.1 uncultured Anaeromyxobacter sp. | reverse complement strand
GGAGCAGGTGGCGCGCCCCACCCTCGACGTCGGCAAGGACTACCGGGACGCCGGGATGGTGATCGTGAAGCCGCGCTTCGCGGGCTTCTGCGGCTCCGACCGCGGCATCTGGTTCCGGCGGGCCTTCGGGGACATGATCCAGTCGACGCTCGCGGCCGAGGGGAAGGACGCGCGGGTGATCGGCCACGAGCTGCTCGGCGAGGTGGCCGAGGCCGGACCCGAGGCCACGCGCGACTTCGGCCTGCGCCCCGGCGACGTGGTATCGACCGAGAGTCACATCATCTGCAACACCTGCTACCAGTGCCGCATCGGCGACAACCACGTCTGCGCCACCGACCGCATCATCGGCATCAGCGTGGACGGCTGCTTCGCCGAGTACGTGAAGCTGCCCGCCCAGGCCCTCTGGCCCACCGACGTCTCCAAGATCCGGCCCGAGGTGGCGGCGCTCCAGGAGCCCTTCGGCAACGCCGTGCACGCCTGCACCAAGGTGAACCTGCGCGGCAAGTCGGTGGCCATCATCGGCTGCGGCACCATCGGCCTCTTCGCCATCGCCGTGGCCCGCGCGCTCGGCGCCCGGCAGGTGATCGGGGTCGAGCCCATGCGGACCCACATCGAGATGGCGAAGAAGCTGGGGGCCGACGCCGTGGTCGAGCCGACCAAGACCACCGAAACCTCCTACGTCCACGACGAGGGGATCACCCGCGCCATCCACGACCTGACCGGCGGGGTGGGCGTGGACGTGGCGCTCGAGATGTCGGGGTCGAACGCCGCGCTCAACACCGCCATCTCGGTGGTGCGCCGGGGCGGCCACGTCATCCTCTTCGGCCTGAAGAGCGGCGAGGCGGTCATCGAGAGCCTGGAGCGGGTCATCGTCGACGGCATCAGCCTGCACGCGGTGGTGGGGCGCCGCATCTTCGAGACCTGGCACATCACCCGGAACCTGCTCGAGTCGACCTCGCCGAACATCCAGGAGCAGGTCTGGAAGGTGATCCTGCAATCGGGAAAGGACACCGTCGTCCCCTTCTCCACCTGGGAGCCGGCCTCGTTCGAGGAGAAGATCAAGGCCCATCCCAAGGTGCTCATCCAGTTCCCCTGACGGCCGGAGGCCCCCCTTGTACGAGATCGCCCGCGACCTCTTCCGGAGCACCCTCGAGGAGATCCGCACCGCCGGCACCTGGAAGGAGGAGCGGATCCTCCAGTCGCCCCAGGGGGCGGAGATCGAGGTGGGCGGCCGCCTTGTCCTCAACTTCTGCGCCAACAACTACCTGGGGCTCTCCAGCCACCCCGACCTGCTCGCCGCCGCGCGCGCCGCCCTCGACGGGCGCGGCTATGGCCTCTCCTCGGTCCGCTTCATCTGCGGCACCCAGGACCTGCACCGGGAGCTGGAGCGGCGCCTCTCGGCCTTCTTCGGCTTCGACGACGCCATCCTCTTCTCCTCCTGCTTCGACGCCAACGGGGGCGTCTTCGAGGCGCTCCTCGGGGAGGAGGACGCCATCGTCTCCGATTCGCTCAACCACGCCTCGATCATCGACGGGATCCGGCTCGCGAAGGCGCGGCGGTACCGCTACGCCCATGCCGACCTGGCCGATCTGGAGGCGAAGCTCGTCGAGGCGGCCGATGCCCGCCTCCGGCTCGTGGTGACCGACGGCGTCTTCTCGATGGACGGCGATCTGGCCCGGCTCGACGAGATCTGCGCCATCGCCGAGCGCCACCGGGCCATGGTCCTCGTCGACGACTCCCACGCCTCCGGGTTCGTCGGACGGACCGGCCGCGGCACGCCCGAGCACTTCGGGGTGCAGGGGCGGGTCGACATCCTGACCTCCACGCTGGGCAAGGCGCTGGGCGGCGCCGCCGGCGGCTTCGTGGCCGGCCCCCGCGAGGTGGTGGACCTGCTGCGGCAGCGGGCCCGGCCGTACCTCTTCTCCAACACGCTGGCGCCCCCCATCGTCGGCGCCAGCCTCGCCGCGCTCGACCTCCTGGAAGGCTCGACGGGGCTGCGCGACCGGCTCATGGCGAACGCCCTTCGCTTCCGGGAGGGCATGACCGCGGCCGGCTTCCGGCTCAGGCCCGGCTTCCACCCCATCGCCCCCATCCTGCTGGGCGACGCGCGGCTGGCGGTCGACCTCGCCCGCGACCTCCTCGAGGAGGGGATCTACGTGGTCGGGTTCAGCTTCCCGGTGGTGCCGAAGGGGGAGGCCCGCATCCGCGTGCAGCTCTCCGCGGCCCACACCCCGGAGATGGTGGACCGCGCCGTGGCCGCCTTCGTGAAGGTGGGGCGCCGCCGGGGCGTCGTCCCGGCCTGATCAGAAGACGAACTGCAGGCCGATGCTCCACGCCCAGTAGCTGGGGGCGAGCTGCCAGCTGTTCTTCGATCCAAAGTCGTTGATGCTCGACCGGGTGAAGTCGAAGAAGAGCAGGGTCCGGTTGATGCCCACGTCGTAGTCCATCTGGCGCGACAGCCCGGTGTCGAAGAAGTCGAGCACCAGCGCCAGGCCGAGCGTGGCCGACCAGCCGAAGGTGGCGCCCGAGCCGCGCTGGATGACGAAGTCCGCCGTGGTCCAGGACGAGGTGCCGTTCTGCCCGCTCGTGCTCCAGATCGAGTCGATGATCGCGAACCGTGCGTAGGGCTCGAACGGGACCTCGAAGCGCTCGTAGAACCACTCCCAGCGGTAGCCGACCTGCGCCTGGATGGGGATGAGCATGAGATTCGTGCTGCCGCCGCGCACGAGCGTGCCGTCCTGCGCCTGGTAGATCCCCTCGCCCGAGACCTGCCAGAACCCGACGCCGAGGCCGAGCTCGAGCGTGCCGAACTGGGTGACCCAGAGGGACTTGTTGAACAGGGCCTGGACCATGAGCGGCCGGCTCGTGCCGAAGATGGTGGCGTACGGCGGGAACGGGGTCGCCGTGAACTCGGAGTCGATGTTGGGGCTGTAGGGGGAGATGGAGATCTGGAAGGAGCCCCAGCGCGGGGACTCCTTCACGGTGATGACCGGGCTCTGCGCGGCCGCGGGGAGCGCCGCGGCGAGCGCGAGCGCGAGGAGGACCCTCTTCACGAGCGCCTCCGGCGGGCCACGAGGAAGCCGAGCACGGCCAGCAGCGGGGCCAGGGAACCGGCGCCGCCGGCCCCGCATCCTCCGGTCTCGACGCCGCCCGCGGACTTGTAGACGGTCCAGAAGTCGACGAAGGGGAGCGGCGTCGTGCTGTCGCCGGGGCCGAAGGCGGCCGAGACCGCGCCGACGTTGCCGGCCGAGCTCGTCGCCACCGCGGTGACCGTGTAGGGGGTGCCGTTGGTGAGGCCGCTGCAGACGATGTTGCCGGCGTTGCCGGTGGCCGACTTGGCCGAGCCCCCGGCCGGCGGCGTGCACGTGACCGTGAAGGTGAGGCCGGTGACGGCCGTCTCGGTGGCGGTCGCCGTCCCGGAGGTCACGTTGATGGAGAGCTGCCCGTCGCCGGGGGAGGAGCTGTTCACGCTGGGCGGGGGGGGGATGGCGGTCTGGAAGTTGAGGGTGCCGGTGAAGACGAGCGGGTTGCTGGGGATGGTCCCGGTGGGCAGGTAGTAGACGCAGAGGTTGATCGTCTGGTTGTTGGCACCGATGCAACTGACGCTGGCCTCGGTCGCCATCTGCGCCACGAAGACCCCGGGGATCGACTGGGTCGTGGAGCTCGCCAGCACCTCGGTGAGGTAGGTGGTGGGCACGGTCGTGCTGCACGAACCGGAGCTCGTCGAGAGGCGCCACTTGTCGCCGGTGGCGAGCGTGAGGCCGGTCGTGACGATGGCCCATGTCGCGACGGCGGTGGCCGAGGTGCAGTCGGCGCGGTTGGCCTGGCCGATGACGCCCTGAGAGGTGGCAAAGGCGGTCACCGTCCCGGTCTGGGCGAGGGCGAATCCGGGGAGGAGGAGCAGGAGAAGAGAGGCTCTGCGGAGCATGGGACGCGATTCTGCAAGGCCGGGGCCAGCCATGCAAGCTCCCGTTGCCGCTCGGACACGGGCCGGGCCGGTCGCGACCCGGACTTTTTGGCAAACGGCGGGCTCGCCGGTCTCAGGAGATGCCATTTTGGCAACCCAGGGCTAGGTGCGGCGGGTGCGGACCCAGGTCTCGGCGATGCGGACGGCGTTGCCGGCGGCGCCGCGCCGGAGGTTGTCGGCCACCACGAAGAGGTCGAGCCCGTTTTCCTGGGAAGCGTCCTCCCGTACCCGTCCGACCAGGACCGCGTCGTCGTTCACCGCGAGCATGGGCATGGGGTAGACCCGCTCGCCGGGGGCGTCGATGACCTTCAGACCGGGCGCGGCGCGGAGCACGGCCCGGGCCGCGTCGGCGGAGATCGCCCGGGCGGTCCGGAGATTCACCACGAGTCCGTGAGCGTAGAAGACCGGGACGCGGATGGCGGTGGCGGTGGCGGCGAGTCCCGGCGCGGAGAGCAGCCGGCGCAGCTCGACCCCCACCGCCGCCTCCTGGTCGGTGATGCCCGCCGGGCCGAAGGCACCCACCTGCGGAACGAGGTTCAGGCCCACCCGGTGGGAGAGGTCGGAAGGATCGGGCTCCTCGCCGTTCAGGAGCGCGACCATCTCCTTCTCGAGCTGCCGCACGCCGGCCCGCCCGGAGCCCGAGGCCGCGAAGAGGATGGTGGCGACGATGCGCTGGATCGACGCCTCGCGGTGGATGGGGGCGAGCGCGAGGGCGAGCGGCACCACCGGGCCGGACGGCGCGGCCACGACCCCCCGCGTCTCCCCACTGGCGACGTCGGCGTCGTTCACCCCGACCACGACGAGCGGGACCCCGTCGGTCGACCGGAAGGCGCCGGAGAGGTCGATGGCCAGGCAGCCCTCGGCCCAGGCCTTCGGCGCGAGCTCCCGGGCCGCAGCCGCCGGGACCGCCAGGATGGCCGCGTCGCAGCCGCGGAAGGAACGATCGGAGACGGTCTCGACCTCCAGCTCGTCGCCCCGGAACTCGAGCAGGTCGACCTCGGAGCGGGAGGTGGCGAGGAGCCGGAGCTCGACCTTGATCTCGCGGGCCTCCAGGTCCTCGAGCACGGCGCGACCCACCGAACCGGTGGCACCCACGACGGCGAGCTTCAACGGTTTCTCGGTCATCGGCGTGACTCCTGGAGCAGAAGGTCCCGGAGCGCGGGCTCCAGTGACGGCCAGCGGAACCGGTAGCCGAGCGCCAGCGCCCGGGTGGGCACCACCCGCTGGCTGGCGAGCACCACCTCGGCCATCTCGCCGAGCACGGCACGGACGGCGAAGGCGGGGGCGACGAGCAGGCTGGGGCGGCGCAGGACCCGCCCCAGGGCCCGGGCCAGGTCGCGGTTGCGAACCGGGTCGGGTGCGGTGGCGTTCAAGGGCCCCTGCGCGAGCGGCTCCTCGAGCGCCAGCCGGAGGATGCCCACCTGGTCGGCCACGTGGATCCAGGACTGCCAGAACCCCCCGTCGCCGATGGGTCCACCGGCCAGCATCTTGAAGGGCAGGACCAGCTTGGGCAGCGCCCCGCCGTCCGGGGAGAGCACGATCCCGGTGCGAACGAGCACCACCCGCGCCCGCCTCGACGCCGCACGGGTGGCCTCCTCCCACTCGAGCGCGACGTGCCCGAGGAAGTCGTTCCCGGCCGGGAAGGTCTCGTCGATCACCTCGTCGCCGCGGGGACCGTAGTAGCCGATGGCGCTGCCGTTCACGAGCACGCCGGGACCGCCCGCGCCGACCACGGCGGCCACGTTCCGGGTCGAGAGCACCCGGCTGTCCCGGATGCGCTTGCGCCGCTCGTCGGTCCAGCGCCCCCCGGCTACCGGCTCCCCGGCCAGGTTCACGCAGGCATCGCAGCGGGCCAGCTCCTCCTGCCACGGTCCGGCCACCGACGGGTCGCCGGTGACGACCATCGTCCCGGCCGGAAGCCCCTGGGGCGCGGCGCCCCGCGAGAGCGCCACCACCTCGTGGCCGTCGGCGGCGAGCGAGGCGGCCAGGGCGCGCCCGATGAGCCCGGTGGCTCCGGTGAGGAACACGCGCATGGTCAGGGGTTTCCGTTCGGGAACTTCACCTCGGCCTCGCTCTTGCGCACGTAGTGGGGCTCGAGCGCGAAGAGGGCCTGGTCGTCGCAGGACGCCCCGTGAAGGCGGGGCGCGGCGAGCCGTCCCACGGCGTCACCGGAGGGCGTGGAGGGCGCGCCGTCGAGCCGGGGCAGGAGCGGGGCGATGGTGCCCTCGTGGGCGGCGTAGCCCTCCCCGAATCCGACCGCCGCGCCGAGCCCCTCGAGCCGCGCCGCCAGCGCCGTCGGCGGGAGTGCCTCCTCGGGCCGGACGACGGTCACGCCCCCCGAGGCCACCCGGTAGAAGCCGGCGTACACCTCGCCCTTGCGGGCGTCGAGGAGCGCCACGAGCACCGCGTCGCTCCCCGGCGGAAGTGCGGCGGCGGCCTCGAGCGCCATCGCGGCGAGGCTCGACACGCCGACGATCGGTCGCCGGTTCGCGTAGGCGAGCCCCTTCCATGTGGCGAGGCCGATCCGGAGCCCGGTGAAGGAGCCGGGTCCGAGCCCCACCGCGAAGCCCTCCACGTCGGGCACCTTGCGCCCCAGGGCGCCGAGCAGGTCGGCGAGCGCGCCCGGCAGGCGCGCGCCGTGCCCGGTCCCGGGGGCGACCTGCCGGTCGGTCCGGGTGGTGAGCACCTCCACCTCGCCGCCGCGCAGCTCGAGGAGCGCGCAGGAAAGGGTCGGGGTGGCGGTGTCGATGGCGGCGACGAGCATGGGGGGCGGTCTCCCCTACCCCATCAGCCGGACGATGTCGTTCTTGAAGACGAAGATCATCAGGAAGACGAGGAGCAGGATGCCCACCAGGTTGGCGACCTCGCGGGTGCGCAGCGACAGCGGCTTGCGGGTGGCCGCCTCGACCGCGGTGGCCACGATGTGGCCGCCGTCGAGCACCGGGATGGGGAGCAGGTTCATGAGCCCCAGGTTCACGCTGATGAGCGCCATCTTGAAGAGGAAGCTCGACCAGCCCTCCTGCGCGGCCTGGGCGGCGATCTGGAAGAGCATGATCGGGCCGCCCACCGTCTTGAAGCTGATCTCCCCCTGGACGATGCGGGCGATGCCGAGCGCGGTGAGGCGCACCACCTCGCCGAGGTGACCGAAGGCGTTGCCGAGCGCCTCGCCGACACCGATGGAGAGCGGGACCTCCTGGGCCACGAGCGCCCGCGACTCCACGAGTCCGCGCTGGTCGGGGAAGAAACCCAGCACCACCCGGCGGCGCGGCTCCCGCGTCATCTCGTCGACATACTCCTGGTCGGCGGGCACCAGCTCGGTGGCCCGTCCGTCCCGGAGCGCGAGCTTCACCGGCGTGCCGGAGAGGAAGTCGCCCGACATCTGGTTGAGCTCGCGGAAGGACCGGACCGGCTTCCCGTTCACCGCGGTGATGGCGTCGCCGCGTCGCAGCCCGGCCCGGTCGGCGGGGCTGCCCGGGAGCACCTCGGCGACGAACGCCGAGACGGTGGGATCGGCGGCCTGGAAGGCGGGCTTCCCGTCCGTGCAGGTGGGCACCGGGCCGAGCTTCACCGGCTCGTAGGAGGAGACCGCGACGCCCGGCGCCCGGACCGCCACCTCGCGGAGCACCTCGAGGTCGATCGGCGCGCAGGCGGCCGCGCCCAGGGCCCGGTCGAGGTCGCCCATGTTCCTGACCGGCACGCCACCCGCCCGGACCACGAGGTCGAAGGGGGCCAGCGGGCCGGCGCTGCCCGGCAGGACCGGCGCCACCACCGCCGAGGGCCAGGCCGGGGAGACCCCGATCACCCCGCGGGTGACGGTCTCGACGGGGTTCGACTCCTTCTCGGCGGCCGGGACCACGGGCACGACCAGTTGCCCGTCACCGCGGGCCACCGTGAACTCGATCCTCTCGCCGGCGCGCGGCGCGACCATCTGGCGCAGGTCGGAGAAGTAGCGCACCGGCGCGGGCGGCTTGCCCGGCACCGTCACGGCGACCACGCGATCGCCGGCGCGCAGCCCGGCACGGTCGGCCGCCGACCCGGGCATGACGGTGCCCAGGGTGGGCCCGGGGACGGGCGACCCGTTCTGCGCCATGGCGAGGGCGAAGTAGATGATCACCGGGAAGGCCAGGTTCGCTCCTGGCCCGGCGAAGGCGATGACGAAGCGCTTCCAGGGGGCGGCCTCGAGGAAGCCCCGCCCTCGGTCCTCGGGCGCCACCTCCGCGCCCGGCTCGTCCCCGGCCATCTTCACGTACCCGCCCAGCGGCAGGAGCGAGAGGACGTACTCGGTCTCGCCCCGCCGGAAGCCGAAGATGCGGGGGCCGAAGCCGATGGAGAACTTGACCACCTTCACCCCGAGCAGCTTGGCCGCGACGAAGTGGCCGAGCTCGTGGACGAAGATCAGCCCCCCGAGGAGGAGGACGATGGAGCCGATCTTGAGGAGGATGTCGCTGGCCATGGGGTCTCGGGTTCCCGCGAAGCCGGGAACTTATCTCCTCAACCGGGGGCGCGCAGGAGGATTCCCGTCCATCCCGGGTCCTATCCCACCAGCCGCAGCGCCTCGGAACGCCCCCGGTCGGAGGCGGCGATGGCCTGATCGACCGATTCGAGCCGTTCGGGCCGGTGGGCGTCGAGCACCTGGGCGCAGACCCGGGCGATGGCGTCGAAGGCGCATCGGCCGGCCAGGAAGGCCTCCACGACCCCCTCGTCGGCGCCGGAGAGGACTGCCGGCGCGGTGCCGCCCATCTCCAGGGCCCGGTAGGCGAGCGTGAAGGCCGGGAAGCGCGCCGGGTCGGGCGGCTCGAAGGTGAGGCGCCCCACCTTCGCCAGGTCGAGCGGAGGCAGGTCGAGGGCGATGCGGTCCGGGTGGGCCAGCGCGTAGCTGATGGGGCCACGCATGTCGGAGACGCCGAGCTGGGCCAGCACCTGGCCGTCGACGTACTCGACCATCGAGTGCACGATCGACTCCGGGTGGACGAGGATGTCGATGCGCCCGGGCGGGACGTCGAAGAGCCAGCGGGCCTCGATGACCTCGAGCCCCTTGTTCATGAGGGTGGCCGAGTCGATGGTGATCTTGGCGCCCATGCTCCAGTTGGGGTGGCGCAGCGCCTCGGCGGGCGTCACCGTGGGCAGGAGGTCGGCGGGGTGCTTGCGCAGCGGCCCGCCCGACGCGGTGAGGATGAGGCGCCGGACCTCGGAGCGGTTGTGGCCGGCCAGCGACTGGAAGATGGCGCTGTGCTCGCTGTCCACCGGCAGGATGGCGACGTTCCGCTCCGCCGCCCGCCGCATGACGAGCTCCCCGGCCAGAACCAGCGACTCCTTGTTGGCGAGCCCCACCGGCTTGCCGGCCTCGACGGCGGCCGCCGTGGAACGGAGCCCGGCGCCGCCCGAGATGGCGGCGAGCACGAAATCGGCCTCGGCGAGCGCCGCCACCGCGACCGCACCCGCCTCACCGTGCCGGATCTCCGGGGCGTCGGGGCCGAGCCGGGCGCGGAGGTCGGTGGCGGCTGCCTCGTCGGCCACCGACACGAGCAGCGGGCGGAAGGTCCTCACCTGCCCGGCCAGCCGCTCGACGTTGCGCCCCGCCGCGAGCCCCACCACCGAGAAGCGCTCGGGGGAGCGGGAGACCACGTCGAGCGCCTGCACCCCGATCGACCCGGTCGACCCGAGGATGGAGAGGCGCTTCATCGGTGGAACCACATGGAGCAGGCCACCACCCAGGGGGCCACGAAGAGGATGGCGTCGATCCGGTCGAGCAGGCCGCCGTGCCCGGGAACCACCCGGCCCGAGTCCTTCACGCCCGCCGCACGCTTGAGCATCGACTCGGCGAGGTCGCCCATCGGGCCGAGCAGCGCCGCCCCGGCCCCCACCAGCACCGCGGCCGGGACGCCCAGGTCGGGGAGGAAGAGCCATTTCACCACGAGTGCGCCTACGACGCTGCCCACCGCCCCGCCCCAGAACCCCTCCCAGGTCTTCTTGGGGGAGAACCGGGGCGCGAGCGGGTGCTTCCCGAGGAAGCGCCCGGTGAAGTAGGCGAGGGTGTCGTTGGCCCAGGTCACGACGAAGAGCAGCACCACCCACTGCCAGCCGGCCCGCTCGCGGAGCGCCACCACCGCCGCCGGAAGGAGCCCGGCGTACCCCCATGCGAGCGCCGCCAGCGCCGCCGAGCGGGGCGCCTGCGCGAGCTCCCCGCGCTGCAGCATGCTGAGGGCGAGGAGCACCACGACCGCCCCGGCCCCGGCCACGCCCGACCAGTCCTGGAAACGCACGCCCCCCTCGGTCCACAGCCAGGCAGCGATGGGGAAGGCGGCGGCGCCCAGCACGCCCATCCAGCCGGTGGGGGAGAGCCGCTTCTCGAACATCCAGACGAGCTCGCCCGCGCAGAGCGCGGCCACGAGGGCGACGAGCAGGGCGAAGTACTGGTTGCCGAGCCAGGTCATCCAGACGGCGAACGGGAAGAGCAGGAGCGCGGTGACGACGCGGACGGCCAGGTTCCGGTTCTGCTCGCGCATCGGGCTATCCGCTCCCCACCTGCGCGGCGGTGAGGCCGAAGCGCCGTTCCCGGGCCTGGAAGTCGGCGATGGCCCCGAGCAGGTCGAGTTCGCGGAAGTCGGGCCAGAGGGTGTCGACGAAGACCATCTCGGCGTAGGCGGCCTGCCAGAGGAGGAAGTTGGAGATGCGCCGCTCCCCGCTCGTGCGCACCAGCAGGTCGAGCGGGGGGAGCGAGGCGGTCCAGAGGTGCGCCTCGATCGTCGCCACCTCGACCGGACCGGCATTCGCCGCCGCCCGCGCCGCCTGCACGATCTCCTCCTGCCCGCCGTAGGAGAGCGCGAGGGTGAGCACCATGCCGTCGTTTCCCGCCGAGGCCGCCCGGACCGACTCGAGCCGCTCCCGGACGAAACCGGGCAGCCGATCGGTCTCTCCGATGGTGTGGAGCCGGATCCGGTTGTCCATGATCTCGGCCCGCTCCGAGTCCAGGTACTCCGCGAGGAGCTGCATGAGCGCCCCGACCTCCTCGTCGGGACGTCCCCAGTTCTGGGAGCTGAAGGCGTAGAGGGTGAGGGCCTCGAGCCCGATCTTGCGGGCCTCCCGGGTCACCGCCCGGACCGACTCGGATCCCACCCGGTGCCCCTCGACCCGGGACCGACCGCGGGTCTCGGCCCAGCGGCCGTTGCCGTCCATGATGATGGCGACGTGGCGCGGGAGGGGGCGGGCCCTGACCTGGGCCTCCATCCAGGGAACGAGGTTTTTCTCGGCCACGGGCGGGCTTATAGCATGCCGACCCCGCCGGCTGGGGACGGGGTCTGTTTGACCCACGTGGCCGGCGACCTCTATCCTTTGTTTCGTGCCCCCGCGGTGCGTCGGTCCATGGGAGATCCTCACGGTCATCGGCCGTGGGGGAGTGGGAACGGTCTACCGTGCCCGCCACCTCCTCGACGGCATGCCGGCCGCGGTGAAGCTGCTCGGCCCAGCACCGGCGGTGGACCCCACCTCGGCGCGGCGCCTCGCCCGGGAGTTCGAGGTGCTGCGGGCGCTCGAGCACCCCAACGTCGTCCGGGTCTTCGATGCCGGGCAGGCCGAGGGGTACTCCTGGCTGGCGATGGAACTGGTCGAGGGGCTGGATCTTCGAACCTACCTGGCGCCGCTCGCCGGCTCGCCGATCCTGGAGCTCTCCACCGTGCACGGACCGTCCACCTCCTGCGAGGGGAGCGGCCTGGTCTTCGACATGGAGGCCTGGCTGCGCGAGCCGGAGACCCACGCCGACGTGGAGGCCATCGTCTCCCGTCCTCCGGGCGCCGGCGTCGACGACATCCGGGCCTTCGCCGACCTCATGGAAGAGCCGGAGACCAACGACGGATCGGGCTCGTGGGAGCGGGCCGCCGACCCGCCGCACATGGTGGATCTGGCCGCTGGCGAGGAGCCGGAGCCCGAGCCGCCGTCGGGGGCGCTGGCGATGCAGCTCAACCGGCCGGAGCGGATGGCGCGGATGCGGACCGTCCTGGGCGAGGTGCTCGGGGCGCTCGACTTCGTCCACGGCCGCGGCTTCGTGCACCGCGACATCAAGCCGTCGAACATCATGGTGGACGACGCCCGGCACGCGCGGATCATGGACTTCGGGCTGGTGAAGCAGCTCGTCGACTCGAGCGCCCTCACCCTCTCCGGTCGCGTGGTCGGGACCTATCGCTACATGGCGCCGGAGCAGGCGGCGGGACGCGACGTGGACCACCGCGCCGACCTGTGGAGCCTGGGGGTCATCCTGTACGAGCTGCTCGTCGGCCGACCGCCCTTCCCCTCGTCGGTGCCCGCCGAGCTGTGGCGGGAGATCACCTCGGTGGAGCCGCCGGGGATCCTGGACATGAACCCCGGCGCCGACCCGCTCCTCGCGGCGGCCTCGGAACGGCTGCTCCGCAAGGACCCGGCCATGCGCCACCAGACCGCGGCGGAGGTCCTGGCCGCGGCGGGCCTCACCGCGCCGGCGTGACAGCCCCACCCGCTACGATCCGCCCGTGTCGCTCATCCCCTCCGGCGAGTTCTCCTACACCGCGCTCATCGCCGAGTACTTCCTCCAGCTCCGCGGCACGGGGCTCCTCCTCTCCCCGCTCGATCTGGAGCTGGTCGCCGAGTGGGAACGGCGCGGCGTGCCGGCGTCGGTGGCCTGCCGGGGGATGCGTCGCGGGTGGGACGACCTGGCGCAGGGTCGCTCCCCCGGAGCGGCGCCGCCGCGTTCGCTGCGTGCGCTGCGGGGCTTCGTCGAGGAGGAGTGGCGGGCCTACCGGGACGGCCGGGTCGGCGACGGCGGCGCGCCCGGGCCCGAGGCCGACGCGGCCCGCGCCCGCCTCGCCGCGGCGCGGAACCTTCTCGACGAGGCGCAGGGCGCGACGAGCGGCGAGCGACGATGCGCCTACCGGGACGCCGCGGCGGCCCTGCCTGCGGACGCGGTGACGCTCGACACGCTCGACCACGCCCTGGCCGTGGCCGACGACCTCCTCCTGCACCGGTGGATCGCCTCCCTGCCGCGGCCGGAGCGTGCCGCGCTCGGCCCCCCCTGCCGGCTGCTGGCGGGCGATCGGACCCGCCGGGCCAGGCGCTCCGCCTACCGGAAGACCTTGAGGACACACCTCTTCGAGGCGGCCCGCCGGGCGGGGATACTCTGCCTGCGCGGGACCGTGTAGACTCCGCCGCCCGATGCCGGAACCCACAGAGAGCGGCGCCGCCTGCACCCTGTGCGGCGGGGCGGGATACGTGGTCGACCAGGTGGTCGGCGTCGCGGCCAGGGCCCACCGCTGCACCTGCCAGGCGACCTGCCCGCGCTGCGGCGGCAGCGGCTACGTCATGATCTCGACCGGTCCCGGACACGTGGCCCAGGGCTGCAGCTGCCGCCACCTCGACCAGCGCATCGCCACCTTCAACGCCGCCGGGATTCCCGCCGCGGTGGCCCGGGCCTCCTTCGACACCTTCCGCCCCTGGTCGCAGAGCCAGTCGAAGGCCAAG
The DNA here is from genome assembly GCA_903904005.1 of uncultured Anaeromyxobacter sp. GTDB lineage: Bacteria > Myxococcota > Myxococcia > Myxococcales > Anaeromyxobacteraceae > CAIOAK01. The sequence continues at coordinate 32,601 of CAIVAR010000079.1, read as the reverse complement.
AGCGCCTGCGAGAACTTCGCCCACCAGGCCCGCCCCGACCAGGCCAGCCGCGGCGTGCTCCTCCACGGCAAGCCCGGCTGCGGCAAGACCCACCTGCTCGCGGCCACGCTCCGCTGGCTGGCGCTCGAGAAGGGGATCTCCTGCCGCTACGTGGAGTTCATGCTGCTCCTCTCGGACATCCGGGCGGGCTTCGGCTCCAACCGGGGGCACATGGAGATCCTGGGCCCGCTCGCCAGCGTCCCGGTGCTCGCCATCGACGAGCTCGGCAAGGAGCGCGGCACGGAGTGGGAGCGGTCGATGCTCGACGAGCTCATCAGCCGCCGCTACAACGCCGGCCTCACCACGGTCTTCGCCACCAACTACCCGCGCGATCCCCAGCCGGTGCCGGTGCCGACCGGCGGCAAGTTCCACACCGCCTCGAAGGACTTCCAGCGCGACGCCGAGCAGATGAGCCTGGAGGAGCGGGTCGGGCAGCGCATCTACTCGCGCCTGAACGAGATGTGCGATTTCGTGGCCATCGACGGGCCCGACAAGCGCAAGGACTCCGAGCCGGGGCGCGGCTCGTTCTGGCGGTAGGCGCTTCGCCCGCCTACCCTGCCTCCTCCACCAGCCTCCGGTGCAGCAGCCGCACCGCATCCGGCGCCCGCGCGGCGGCGCACCACGCCGTCACCCGCAGCGGCCCGGCGAGCAGCGCCCGCGGCTCCTCCCCCACCTCGCGCAGCGCCGCCACCACGTCGAGGAGCAGCCCCGGCCCGGCACCCGCGCGCGCGCCCACCACGCTCACCGACCCGGCGTCCCGGTCGTCGACCGCGGCGTCGGGCACGGCGGCGACGAGCTCCCCCCGGGCCACCGTCCACTCGTGCACGTTGTCGAGCGGCAGCACGACGAGCGCCCGCCCCCCGTGCGCGGCCACCTCCGACGGGATCGCGCCCCGCCTCGAGAGCGCCCCGAGCGCCGCCTCGAGCCCGCCCCAGGGGACCTCCACGAGCGCGAGCCCCTTCTGCGAGGTCACCCCGGCCACCCGCCCGCCCGGCGCGGCATGGCCGCGGACCACGGTCTCCGCGGTCGACCCCGACGTGGCCCGGGCGTGGATGGCGATCCCCTTCTCGCGCGCGAACTCGACCGCCTCGGCGTTCAGCACCTTGGCCCCGGCCCGGGCCAGCTCCTGCATCTCCTCGTAGGAGATCTCGTCGAGCCGCCGCGGGCCCGTCACCACCCGCGGGTCGGCGGTGTAGACCCCGTCGACGTCGGAGTAGATCTCGCAGTCGGCCCCCAGCGAGGCGGCCAGCGCCACCGCCGTGGTGTCGGAGCCGCCGCGACCCAGGGTGGTCACCTCCTTGCGCGGCGAGACCCCCTGGAAACCGGCCACGATGACCACCCGCCCCCGGTCGAGCTCCTCCCAGACCCGCACCGGCCGCACCTCGACGATGCGCGCCGAGGCGTGCATCTCGTCGGTGAGGATGCCGGCCTGGCTGCCGGTGAAGCTCACCGCGGGGACGCCCAGGTCCTCGAGGGCCATGGCGAGGAGCGCCATGGAGATGCGCTCGCCGGCGGTGAGCAGCATGTCGAGCTCCCGGCGGGCCGGGCTCGGCGAGATGCGCTTGGCGAGCGCCAGCAACTCGTCGGTGGTCTTGCCCATGGCCGAGACCACCACGCAGACCCGGCGACCGTCCCGGCTCGCCGCTGCGACCCGCTCCGCAACCTTGCGCACCTTCTCGACGTCGGCCACCGAGGAGCCGCCGAACTTCTGGACCACCACGTTCATCGCATCCCTCCGCCCCGGGCGCCCCGGGAGGCGCGCGGATCCTACCACCCCGCCGCGGCTTGACAGTCCCCGCGCCGGACGCGATTGTCGGCCGGGGCGGCGGATGGCGTCCGGAGGGCGCGGATGATCGAGGTCAGCGGACTCACCAAGCGCTTCCGCGATCGCACCGCCGTCCTCGACCTGACCTTCTCCATCGGTCGCGGCGAGGTGGTGGGGCTGCTCGGCCCGAACGGCGCCGGGAAGACCACCACGCTCCGCCTCCTCACCGGCTTCCTGCCCGCCACCTCCGGCTCGATCCGGATCGCCGGCTTCGACGTCTTCGAGCAGCCCATGGAGGCCCGCCGCCGCATCGGCTACCTCCCCGAGGTCCCGCCGCTCTACGAGGCCATGACGGTGCGGGGGCAGCTCCGGTTCGCGTCCGAGCTCAAGGGTCTCCCGCGCCGGCTCGTCCCCGGCGAGGTGGAGCGGGTGGCCGGGCTCACCGGGGTGGACGGCGTGCTCGACCGGCTCACCTCGAACCTCTCCAAGGGCTTCCGGCAGCGGGTGGGCATCGCGCAGGCGCTCCTCGGCGACCCGGACGTGCTCATCCTCGACGAGCCCACCGTGGGGCTCGACCCCATCCAGATCCGCGAGGTGCGGGACCTCGTCCGCTCGCTGGGCGGGCGCCACACCGTGCTCCTCTCCTCCCACCTGCTGCCCGAGGTGGCGATGACCTGCACCAAGGCCATCGTCCTGAACGCCGGCCGCCTCGTCGACTTCGACACCCTCGACGGACTCATCGCCCGCCACCTTCCCGGACGGAAGGTCACGCTCGACGACATCGCCTTCCTCGAGGAGATCTTCGGGAAGCTCGTCACCCCGGCCTGAACCCGTGCGCGCCACCCTCGCCATCGCCCGCAAGGAGCTCTCGGTCTACTTCACCACCCCGGTGGCCTGGGTGGTGCTCGTGGTGGTGGCGTTCTTCTCGGCCCAGGTCTTCGCCGGCGCGCTCGATGGCTTCCGGCTCCTCACCACCCGGGCCGGGGAGATCCCCGGCGGCGCCGCGCTGCTCGAGCGGGTCAACCTGACCGATGCCGTGGTGGCGCGCCTGCTCGGGTCGGTCGGGCTCTTCCTCCTCGTCACCTCCCCGTTCCTCTCCATGCGGCTCGTGGCCGAGGAGCGGCGCACCGGCACCTTCGAGCTGCTCATGACCTCCCCGGTTCGCCCCGCCGAGATCGTGGCCGGGAAGTACCTGGCCTCCCTCGTGGTGCTCGTCGCGGCGCTGGCGCTCGTGGCGCTCCTCCCGGCCGCGCTCTCGGTGGCCGGCCGGGGCGCGCAGGGGGGCGGCGCGGTCGAGTGGCGCACGGTGGCCGCCGGGCTCCTGGGGCTCTTCCTGCTCGGGGCGGCCGCGCTGGCGGTGGGGCTCGCCTTCTCGGCGCTGTCGGCGACGCCGGTGGTCGCGGCCCTGCTCTCGCTCCTCGTGCTCCTCGGCCTCTGGCTCGCCGGCCTCTTCACGGTGGGTTCGGGCAGCGCCGCCCGGAACCTGGCCGCGGGTCTCTCCGCCTCCGAGCACCTCGCCCCTTTTCTACAGGGGCGCATCGCCCTCGCCGACGTCCTCTACTACCTGTCCCTCTGCGCCCTCGGCCTGTTCGTGGCCGAGCGGGCCGTCGAGGGGCGACGCTGGGGCTGACCGGTGAAGCGCTCCCTCGCCGCCCGCATCCTCCTCGCCGCTGGCCTCGTCCTGCTGGCGAGCGCGGTGGTGACGCTCCTCCTCGGCGACGCGCGCCTGCTGCTCGGGAAGGTGGCGCTGGGGGTCGCGGCAGTGGTGGTCGGCCTCCTCCTGTCCGGCCGCAAGGCGTCGGGCCTCGCCCTTCGGGGTCGGGGGACCCGGTACGCCGCGGTCACGGTGCTCTCGGCGGTCCTGCTCGCCGCGGCGCTCGGGGTCGCGAACTGGATGGCCCACCGGCGCCCGCTCGTCCTCGACGTGACCCGGCAGCGGCTCCACACCCTCTCGCCGGACACGCTGCGGACCCTCGCGTCCCTGCCCGGCGACGTCGAGGTGCTGGCCTTCTACCGGCCCGACGACGCCGCCTTCGCCCCGGCGCAGGACCTGCTCCGGCGCTACGCCGAGCAGTCCCCGCGCTTCCGGTTCGAGCTCATCGACCCCTACCGCAGCCCGGAGCGGGTGCGGCGCCACCAGATCTCCGATTCGGGGACGCGGGTGGTGGTGGCGCCCGGCCCCGGGGAGGCGCGGCTGCGCGAGCTCTCCGAGGAGTCGCTCACCAACGCGCTGGTGCGCGTGTCGCACCCCGCCCGCCCCCGCGTCTACTTCACGCAAGGTCACGGGGAGTCGTCGCCGGCCGACGCCGGGCGCGGGGGCTGGTCGCTGGCCGCCCGGGCGCTCGACAGGGAGAACGTGGAACTCGTCCCGCTGGCCCTCCTCTCGGCCGGGGAGGTGCCCACCGACGCCGCGGCGGTGCTCGTGGCCGGTCCGCGAAAGCCCTTCCTCGACCCGGAGGTGGCGGCGCTGCGCGCCTACGCCGCGCGGGGCGGCCACCTCGGCCTCTTCGTCGAGCCCGAGTCGGACGCCGGGCTCGACCCCCTGCTCGGATCGCTGGGCGTCGAGGCCGGGAACGACATGATCGTCGACCCGAACCCGCTCTCGCGGCTGGCCGGGGCCACGCCGGTGATGCCGGTGCTCCGGGCCACCGCGGCCCACCCGGTGAGCGCCCCGCTCGCCGAGGTCGGCGTGGTCTTCCCCACCGCCCGCTCCCTGGTTGCCCTCCGCGGCGCCCCGGCCCGGGCCGTCCCGCTCGCCCTCACCTCGGAGAGCGCCTGGGCCGAGAACGACGTGCGCGCCGTCTTCGCCGGGACGGCACGGCTCGACGAGGGGGAGAAGGTCGGCCCGATCCCGCTCGCACTGGCCGTGCAGTGGCGCGTCCCCGGCGATCCGCCCCACGAGCTCCGCGCCGTCGTGGCCGGCGACTCCGACTTCTTCTCGAACGGATACCTCCACCTGCTCGGCAACCAGGATCTCTTCCTCTCCATGGTGAGCTGGCTCGCCGAGCGGGACGACCGGCTCTCCATCCGCCCGCGCGCCCGCGAGGCCTCCCGGCTCGAGCTGACCGAGGGGCAGGTCGGCGCCCTCAAGTTCCTGGCCATCGACGTGGTCCCGGTGGCCCTGCTCCTCGCCGGCATCGCGGTGTGGCTCTCCCGGCGGGAGCGCTGACGGGTGACGGCCGGGAGACGCCCGCTCACGATCGCCGTGTCGCTCGCCGCCCTGCTCGCGGGGCTCGTGGCGTGGGCGCTCGTCCGGGTGGAGCGGCCGGACCGAGCGGCCGATGCCCGCGCCGATCGGGAGCGTCGGGTGCTGTCCTTCCGCTCGGGCGACGCGGTGGCGCTGGCCATCGCCCCGCGCGGCGCCGTGGAGGTCCGGCTCGAGCGATCCGGCCCCGCCTGGCGCCTCTCCCCTGCCGGGGGAGAGGTGGCCGCGGTGGCGGTGGAAGGGCTCCTCGAGCGGCTCTCGACCATGCGGGTCCGAAGCGCCTTCCCCGCCGGACCCGGGGAACTGGCCGGGCGCGGGCTCGACCCGCCCACCTCCCGGGTGACCCTCACGTTCCGGGACGGGTCCCGGATCTCTCTCGACCTGGGGGACGAAAGCTCCTTCGACGGCACCCGGTTCGGCCTGCGCGACGGGCAGATCCTCGCGATCGAGGGGGTCCCGGCGGTGGCGCTCGATCCGGCCCCCGATCGGCTCCTCGCCCCGCCCGGCGGTGGATGAGCTTGATCTTCCGGGGGCTTGCCCTTATCTTCCCGGCTCCCGAACATCCGATTCCAAGAGGTCCCGAGCGATGGCACGCGTCACAGTCGAAGACTGCCTCCCGATGGTCGAGAACCGGTTCGCGCTGGTCCTCCTCGCCACGAAGCGCACCCGCCAGCTGATGGCAGGCGCCCGACCGCTGCTCGCCGCCACCCGGAACAAGGCGACGGTGCAGTCGCTCCGCGAGATCGCCACGGGCAAGGTCCGGTTCGACCGCTCGGTCCGCGACGCCCTGGCCGGGAAGTTCGACCGCGAGAAGCCGGTCGCCGGGACCCCGTCCCGCTCCAAGTAGCCTCCTCCGCCGTTCCCCTCCGTCCCGAGTCCTGGTCGCGGCGCCTCACCGGCGCCTGCGCCGGTGAGCACTCATTCGGGTCGAGTGCCAGATCGATTCCGTAACCGTTCGTATTTACTTATTTTTCTATTCTTCGCTCGCCGGTTGACACCCGGAGGCGCGTGATTACACTCTGCCTGCCCGTTGGCAGACGGACATCCCGACTGCCAGGGCCCAAATCGTTCCAACCGGTCTCCGCGCGTCCCCCCAGGGCGACGGTCGCGGATTCGAAAGAGGAGAGAACAACATGAAGATCCGTCCCCTTCAGGACCGCGTCATCGTGAAGCGCGTCGAGGAAGAGGAGAAGACCAAGGGCGGCATCATCATCCCGGATTCGGCGAAGGAGAAGCCGGCCGAGGGCAAGGTGATCGCCGTGGGCAAGGGCAAGATCGGCGAGGACGGGAAGCTGCAGCCGCTCGACGTGAAGCCCGGCGACCGCATCCTCTTCAGCAAGTACGCCGGCACCGAGGTCAAGGTGGACGGCGAGGAAACCCTGATCATGCGCGAGGACGACATCCTCGGCGTGATCGAGAAGTGACTTTCCCCCACAGAACGGAGCATTGAACATGGCTGCCAAGCAGATCCTATTTGATCAGGTCGCGCGCGACGCCATCCTGCGGGGCGTGAACGTCCTCGCCGATGCCGTCAAGGTCACCCTCGGCCCGAAGGGCCGCAACGTCGTCATCGAGAAGAGCTTCGGCTCCCCCACGATCACCAAGGACGGCGTCACCGTCGCCAAGGAGATCGAGCTCGAGAACCGCTTCGAGAACATGGGCGCGCAGATGGTGAAGGAGGTTGCCTCCAAGACCTCCGACATCGCCGGCGACGGCACCACCACCGCCACCGTGCTCGCCCAGGCCATCTACCGCGAGGGCGCCAAGCTCGTCGCGGCCGGCCACAACCCCATGGAGATCAAGCGCGGCATCGACAAGGCCGTCATCTCCGTGGTCGCCGAGCTGAAGAAGCTCTCCAAGTCCACCGCCTCGCAGAAGGAGATCGCCCAGGTCGGCATCATCTCCGCCAACGGCGACGAGACCATCGGCAACATCATCGCCGAGGCCATGGAGAAGGTCGGCAAGGAGGGCGTCATCACGGTCGAGGAGGCCAAGGGCCTCGAGACCACGCTCGAGGTGGTCGAGGGCATGCAGTTCGACCGCGGCTACCTGTCGCCCTACTTCGTCACCGATCCGGAGGCGATGGAGGTCGAGCTGGAGGACTGCTACGTCCTCATCAACGAGAAGAAGATCTCCAACATGAAGGACCTGCTCCCGCTGCTCGAGCAGGTTGCCCGTGGCGGCAAGCCGCTGCTCATCATCGCCGAGGACGTCGAGGGCGAGGCCCTTGCCACCCTGGTGGTGAACAAGCTGCGCGGCACCCTGCACGTCGCCGCGGTCAAGGCGCCGGGCTTCGGCGACCGCCGCAAGGCCATGCTGGAGGACATCGCCATCCTCACCGGTGGCAAGATGATCGCCGAGGAGCTCGGGCTCAAGCTCGAGCAGGTCACGCTGAAGGACCTCGGGCGCGCCAAGCGCATCGTCATCGACAAGGACAACACCACGCTCGTCGACGGCGCCGGCAAGAAGGACGACATCCAGGCCCGGGTGAAGACCCTGCGGGCCCAGGTCGAGGAGACCACCAGCGACTACGACCGCGAGAAGCTGCAGGAGCGGCTCGCCAAGCTGGTGGGCGGCGTCGCCGTCATCAACGTCGGCGCAGCCACCGAGACCGAGATGAAGGAGAAGAAGGCCCGCGTCGAGGACGCCCTCCACGCGACCCGCGCGGCCGTCGAGGAAGGCATCGTTCCCGGCGGCGGGGTGGCCTACCTGCGCAGCCAGAAGCAGCTCGACAAGCTCGACGTCAACGGCGAGGAGCGCTCCGGCGTCCTGCTCGTCAAGCGCGCCCTCGAGGAGCCGCTTCGCCAGATCGCCGAGAACGGCGGGCTGGAGGGCTCCATCGTGGTCAACAAGGTGAAGGAGTCGAAGGAGCAGAACTACGGCTTCAACGCCGCGACCAACGAGTACGAGGACCTGGTGAAGGCCGGCGTCATCGACCCGACCAAGGTCTCGCGCAGCGCGCTGCAGAACGCCGCCTCGGTGGCGTCCCTGATGCTCACCACCATGGCGGTCATCGCCGACAAGCCCAAGGAGGACAAGGGCGGCGGCGGTGGTGGCGGCGGCGGAATGGGCGGGATGGGCGGCATGGGCGGGATGGACATGTAGTCCAGGCTCTCCAGAGCCCGCAGTCTCGAGGGGTCACCGGGAAACCGGTGGCCCTTCTTCTTTCGGGGGGTTCCACGCCGTCCGGATGGGGCCTTGTGGCGACCGCCGGCCGGGCCCATCCTCGGATCGTGGACCGGTCGTGGCGCCCGGCGCTCGCCGCCCTGCTCGTCTCCCTGCTCGCCGTGGCGGCGCCCGGCGGCGCGGCCGAGGACGATCCGCCCTCCCTGGCGCTCCCGCCCGAGGTGCCGGGCCGGCTGGAGCTGCAGGCCCTGCTCTTCCCCCGGGACCCGCCGCCGCGCCTGCTGCGGGCCGAACTCCGCATCTCGGGAATCGACCCCGAGGACGTCCGCCGCACCCTCGAGGATCTCAACCGCCGTTCCGAGGTGGCCCAGTTCACGCCCGACGGGCTGGCCGTGGCGCCCTTTCTCCTGCAGCAGGCGCTGTCCCTGGACCCGGACCAGGTGCTCCAGGTCCGCTGGAGCGGCCGGGCGGCCAAGCTGGTCTTCCGGTTCACGTGGAAGTGAGTTCGTGGTTATAAGCGTGCGCCATGCACGCCCTCCTCGCCGCCCTGCTCCTCGCCGCCCCGGCCCCCGCTCCCGCACCCCTCGACCTCTCGCCCTCGGGCTGGACCACCTCGGGAACGGGGACGGCCAGCGCCGCCTCCGGCGACCCGGCGCGCGCCGCGGCGATCACCCTCGCCTCCCCCGCAGCCGGAGGCGAGACCACCGCGCTCTCCGCCCCGGTGAAGCTCTCGGTCGGCAAGCTCTACCGGCTCACGGCCGAGGTCGAGGCGCGGGGCGTCGCGGTCGACCCGGTGGGGCGCTATCCCACGCCGCTCGGCGCCTGCATCGCCATGCGCAGCTTCCCGTTCACCAACTGCTCGGCCTCGGTGGCCGGCGACGCCCGGCGCAAGGTCGAGCTGCTCTTCTTCGCCACCACCGCCGACGACCGGGTGGCCCTCCACCTCGGTCGCAACGGAAAGGCCACCGGGTCGGCCACCTTCTCCGCCGTACGGCTGGAGGATGTCCCCGACGTCACCGCCTACGTCCCGCTCGCCCAGGTGAAGTGGTCCGGGCCGGGCTTCCGCTACGACGACGGCGGCTGGATCTTCGTCCACGTGGAGGGGGAGCCGTACCCGCGCGGCCGGCAGTACGGGGAGCTCGTTGCCCCGGAACTGGCCCGCTACCTCGAGAAGCTCGCCATCCTCCAGGACAAGGGCGATCCGGAGCGGGGCTGGAACGGCCTGCGGCGCCTCGCCGATGCGCTCATGCTGCGCCGCTACGACACGGAGTACCTGGAGGAGATGAAGGGCATCGCCGACGGGGCCGCCAAGGGTGGGGCGAAGTTCAAGGGGCGCGCCGTCGACCTGCTCGACGTGGTGACGCTCAACAGCGCCGTCGACCTCTCCCAGCTCGACGAGGCCCTGCGCACCTCCCCCAGCGCCATCACCGGCAAGAGCTTCCTCTCGGCCGACGACGAGACCGATCCGGCTGTCACCGCCGGAGACCGCTGCTCCTCCTTCGTGGCCACGAAGAGCGCCACCCCCGACGGCCGCTTCGTCATGGGGCAGCTCTTCATGTGGAACGGCTACAGCGGCGTGCACTGGGACGTCATCCTGGACGTGGTCCCCACGAAGGGGCGCCGGACCGTGATGCAGACCTTCCCGGGCGGCATCCACTCCGGGTCCGACTGGTACATGAACGACGCCGGCATCGTGATCGGGGAGACCACGGTGGGACAGACCCCCTTCGCGCCGGAGGGGACGCCGCAGTCCAACCGGGCCCGCAAGGCGGCGCAGTACGGCACCTCCATCGACGAGGTGGCCCGCATCCTGCGGGAGCGGAACAACGGCCTCTACACGAACGACTGGACCATCGCCGACGCCAAGACCGACGAGGGTGCCGACCTGCTCCTCGGCACCAACGCCTGGAAGCTCTGGCGCACTGGCTCCCCGGGGCACGCCTCCGATACCCCCGGCGGGCTCAAGGACTTCGTCTGGGCCAACAACAACACCCGCGACCCCGCGGTGCGGCGCGAGTACGCCCGCGCTCCGGACGGCGCCCCGGCCGACATGGCCTTCAACGCCTGGAACCGGGACATCGCCTTCTGGGACTTCTACGCCCGCAACGGCAAGGGGAAGATCGACCTCGAGGCGGCGGTGCGGCTCTTCGCCTCCTCCCCGGTGAACCGGCCCCACGCCTGCGACGGGAAGCTCACCACCGGCGAGATGGCCGACCGGCTCGTCTTCATCGCCCACTACGGCAAGACCACGCTGCGCGAGAAGTGGGTGGGCAGCCGCTTCATCCCCGACCTGCCCAACGCCGTGCCCCATCTCACGCTGGGTTACACGACCTTCAGCCCCGTCGTGGTGGCGGACGGCCTCAAGGCCGCCCGGGCGCGTGCCGCGAAGGCGGTGCCGGTCCCGGCCGACCCGAAGCCCGACGTGGCGGCGATCAAGGGCGAGCTCTCCTTCGACCGGAAGCTGCTCTGGGAGGGAACCCTCTTCCCGGCCTCCGACGCCGACAACTGGCTCACCAGCGGCTCGGCCGCCTACTGGGCGATCTTGAAGAAGCTGCCCGAGGACCCGGTGAAGGCGCTCGACGCGCTGCGCGAGGCCCTCTCCGACGCCGATCTCCGGCTGGCCTGGCTCGCGGCGCGCGAGCCGGTGGTCGCGCCGGCCTCGACCCGCTCCGCCTACGACGGGTACGCGGCGTACGGCGTTCCCCGGATACGCGGCACCTTCGCGCTGCACCAGCTCCGCCTCGCCGTCGGCAACGCGACCTTCTCCCGGATCCTGCGCGCCGCCGTGGAGCGGTCGGCCGGCAAGCCCCTCACCACCACCGCCTTCGTCGCGCTGGCCTCGGAGATCGCGAAGCAGGACGTGGGACCGGTGCTGCTCCCCTGGGTCGATCGCGCCGACGTGCCGGACCCGGTGGTCTCGGCCGGCGCCGTCCGGGCGGGCGACGCCTGGACGGTCACCGTGAAGGTCCGTCACCAGCGCCCCTGGCGCTATGCCGCAGCGGTCGCCATCGCCGGCGAGAAGGGGCTCCGCTACGAGCGGGTCCGGGTGACGCAGGCCGACGAGACCTTCACCTTCACCTCGAAGGAGAAGCCGCTCCGCGTGATCTACGACGCGGCCGCCGACGTGCCGGTGGCTCGCGACGGGGGAGTTGCCCTCACCTCGATCCTCGACGACTTCTCGGCGCTGCTCTGGGTGCAGGGGACGTCGCGCGAGGTCGAGGCCAACCGGTCGCTCGCGCTGCTCTGGCGCGACGTGGTCGCCGACACCTCGGTCGAGGTGCTCCCGCCGCTGGTGTCCGACGCCGAGGTCTCCGACGCCGCGCTGGCCTCCCACGACCTCGTGGTGGTGGGCGGCCCCGAGGACAACGCGGTGGCGGCCCGCATGGCGGCGCGCTGGACGATCCCGCTCGAGGTCGGCAAGGGTTACTTCCGCTGGCAGGGGAAGACCTACGCCCGCCCCGAGGACGGAATCGCGGTGGCCTTCCCGAACCCGTGGAACCCGAAGCGCACCGTCTTCCTGTACCTCGCCAACTCGAAGGTCCAGACGTGGCGCATGCTGCGGGCCTGGAGCCGGAACGTGCCCAGCTGGGCCGTCTGGAAGGAGGGGGAGGTCGTGGCGAAGGGCTTCCTGGGCGCGACGCGGCTCGACGTCGCGGTGGTGGTCGAGGGGGCCTGATGACGGACGGTGAGGCCGGAACCCGGGTGAGGCGGGCGTTCGACGCTGCCGCGCCCTCCTACGACGGGCTGCGGCGGCAGCTGATCCCCTGCTTCGACGACTTCTACGGGGCCGCGGTCGACATGCTCGGCTTCCCGGACGGGGCGGCCCCGCGCATCCTCGACCTCGGCGCCGGGACGGGCCTGCTCGCCGAGCGGCTGCTCGCCCGCTGGCCCAGGGCGCGCCTCGTCCTCGTCGACCTCTCGCCGGACATGCTCGAGCGGGCCCGGGAGCGCTTCGCCGGTACCGTCGACCGGGTGGAGATCCGGGCCGCCGACTACCTCCGCGACCCGCTCGGCGGGCCTTACGACGCGGTGGTCTCGGCCCTCTCCATCCACCACCTGCCGGACGCCGGGAAGCGGGCCCTGTTCCGCCGCGCCTGGGCGGCGCTCCGCCCCGGCGGCCGGTTCGTCGACGCCGACAACGTGCTCGCCCCCACCCCGGCGCTGGCGGCCCGAGACCGCGCCCTCTGGATCGCCCGGATCCGGGCGAGCGGCATCGCAAAGGGCGACCTCGCCGCCGCCCTGCGGCGCACCCGGCTCGACGTGCTCGCGCCGCTCGACGCGCAGCTCTCCTGGCTGCGCCGCACCGGCTTCGTCGACGTGGACTGCGGCTACAAGTGGCTCCACTTCGCCGTGTTCGGCGGCCGGCGCCCGGCGATCAGGCGCGGTGGCGCCTCTCCAGGGCGGCCCGCGCCGCGGCCGCACCCACCGTCGGGGCGACCCCCAGCTGGCGCATGAGCCCGAGCGCGTCCCACTGGGTCCAGCTCTCCACGATCTTGCCGCCCCAGTAGCGGTCGATGGTGATCCCCTCGACCGTGCAGCGCACGCCCATTGGCTCGAGCCCCATGAAGGCCTTCTCGTGGGTCCCGGTCATGCGCCAGTGGGTGACGCACATTTCACCGTCCGTATAGGCGGCCACGAAGGCGGGCCGCAGGTCCGGGAAGGCCTCCCGGTACATCGCGCAGTTCTGCCGCGCGCCGGCCCGGTCGGTGTCCCCGGTGAGCGGATCGTGGGTGCGGTACTCCATCGCGCAGAGCTCCTCGAAGACCTCGAGGTTGCCCTTCCCGAACGCCTCCTCGATCAACCGTCGCGACGCCCGCCTCAGGTCGAGTGCCATGGTTCCGCTCCTGTTCTCCTCCCCGCACGGGGACCCTAGCGGAACGCTCCACGGCCCGACCCCCCATGACGGGGCGTAAGCGATCGGTCCCGACGTGAGAAAAGGTTTCTCTAGGCCGGCGGAACCGGCGCGCGCCGCTTGCGCGTGGCCACGAGGACGATGGCGAGCACGCCCACGAGCACCGCACCGAGCAGGACGGCGATGCGGGTGAAGGCGTGGTCCACGACTTCCCGGGCCTGGCGCGCGGCCTCGGCGGTGGCGTGGTCGGCGAGGCGCTGCGCGTCCGCCATGGTGGCGAGCCGCTCCCGCTGCACGAGCGCTGCCATCTCGACCCGCTCCCGGTCGACGAAGGCCTCCACGCCGGCCCGCTCCCGGTCGAGGAGCTTCTCGAACTCGACCCGCTCGGCGGCGAAGGCGCGGGTCATCTGGATGCGCTGCTCCTCGGCGAAGCCCTCGAGACCCGTCGTCCCCAGCCAGGCGATCATGTCGTCGACACGGGTGAGCACCTGGCCGGCCTTGGCGAGCCCGCTGTCGACCCGCGGCTCCATGAGGTCGAGGTAGGCGAGCTCGGCCTGCCAGGTGGCCTGGCGCGGGACCATGATGGGCAGGAAGTCCATGCGGCTGATGAGCCCCTCGAGGTCCTCGCTCATCTGGCCCACCACCGCGAAGGCGGAGAGCTCCTCGCCGGGCGCCATGATGGAAAGGGCCGGCTCGATGCTGTCCCTCGTGGCAAAGGTGAGCTTGACCGGATGGCGCTCGGCCCACCCCCGCACCTTGACGTCGACCGCCGCGAGGTCCTTCTCGGGCAGCGCCCAGCGGGCGATCTCGGCGGCCCGCGCCTGCAGCGCCTTCGTCGTGGCGAGCATCGTCGTCACTCCTGGCCCCAGGGCCTTCCTCCCATCCGGGGACCCGAGGTAGTCCTCCGCCTGGACGAGGAGCGCCCAGGTGTCGAGGAGCGCCAGGAGCGGCCGCTGGTCGAAGAGGGTCCGGTACATGGCCGGGACCACGTTGATCTTCCAGATGAGCGCCCGGCGGCGCTGGGCCGGTTCGGTGGCCTCCTGGGCGGCGACGTCCGCGGCCTGCTCCATGAGCCCCGTGAACGGGATGGCCTCCGAGCGCAGCCTCGTCCGGAGGGCCTCGGAGGAGACCTTCGCTCCGTGCTCCTGCATGAACTTCGTCTGCGTCGGGATGGTGGCGCAGGCAACGAGGAGAAGACCGACGGCCGCAAGGGAGGTGCGCACGCCAGTCACCATACCCGGACGCGGTCGCCCGGCGCGAGGTGGAGCCCCTGTCCGGGGCGGACGTCGAAGGCGGGGTACCAGGCGTCCAGGTTGCGCACGGTGAGGGCGCGGTACCTCGACGGGGAGTGGCCGTCGGTGAGGATCCCCTCCCGCAGGGCCTGCTCCCGCTCCTTCTCCCGGAAGCTCTGGGCGTAGGCCAGGAAGAACTGCTGATCCCCGGTCAGGCCGTCGAGGACCGGGGCGGGCGCGCCGCCCAGCGCGTCCTTCCAGCCGTCGTAGGCCGCGGCCAGCCCGGCCAGGTCGGCGATGTTCTCGGAGAGGGTGAGCTTGCCGTTCACGGCGAGGTCGGGGAAGGGCCGGTAGGCGTCGTACTGGGCCACGAGCCGCGCGCCGGCGGCCTCGAAGTGGCGCAGGTCGTCCGGCGTCCACCAGTTCGCGAGCCGTCCGGCCGCATCGAAGAGGGCCCCCTGGTCGTCGAACCCGTGGCTCACCTCGTGCCCGATGGTGGCCCCGATGGTCGCATACTTCACCGCCAGGCTGGCATCGCGATCGTAGTAGGGCGCCTCCAGGTACCCGGCCGGGAAGTTGAGGGCGTTGCGGACGGGGAGGTTCACCGCGTTCACGACCTGGGGCAGCATCGCCCACTCGCCCCGGTCCGGGGGACGGGGGATCCGGGCCAGGGCCTGGCGGTAGGCGAAGAGCCGGGCCCGCTCGGCGTTGCCGAGTGCATCTCCCCGCTCGATGCGCAGCCCCTCGAAGCTTCGCCAGGCGTCCGGGTGGGCGATGCCCACCCGCATCGCGGCGAGCTTGGCGCGGGCCTGGGCCCGGGTGGCCGGGGCCATCCAGCCGAGCGCCTGGATGCGCCGATCGAAGGCGGCGACGACCCGGTCCACCATCTCCGTGAGCTCCCGGCGGGCCTCCGGCGGGAAGTGGCGCGCCACGTAGGTCTTCCCCACCGCCTCGCCCAGCGCCGCGTCGGTCGCGGCGACCCCGCGCTGCCACCGCTCCAGCATCCGGGTGGTGCCCTGGAGCGCCGTCCCGTGGAATCGGAAGTGCTCCTCGACGAAGGCCCTCGGCAGGAAAGGGGCCGCCTGCTCCAGGGCGTGGGCCGCGAGGTACTCCTTCCAGGTCTCGAGCGGAGCGCCCTGCGCCAGCGCGGCGAGCCCGGCGACCGCGGCGGGGTTCCACACGATGAAGGCCTGCTGCCGGTCGAGCCCGGCTGCGGAGAGGAACGCGCCCCAGTCCATCCCGGGCGCGCGGGTCTCGAAATCGCTGCGGGTCCAGGGGTTGTTGCACCTCGCCACGTCGGAGGTCTCGGTCCGGGTGGCGTGGGTCCGCGCGATCCGGGTCTCGTGGTCGAGGACGCGATCGGCGCGGGCGTCGGCCTCCGCGGCCGGAACCCCGGTCAGCCGGAACATGGCGGCGAGGTGCTCCCGGTAGCGGACCCGCAGGGCGGAGAAGTCGGCCCCCTCGTCCAGGTAGAAGCTCCGGTCGGGAAGCCCCAGCCCTCCCTGGAGCAGGTAGGGGGCGTTCCGTCCGGGCACGTTCAGGTCCTGCTCGACCCACAGACCGAGGACGTTGCCGGTCGACAGGTCGGTCGCGTTCAGGGGATCGACGTCGGCCCGGATCGTCCCCCCGAGCTCCGTCGCCAGCGCCCGCCGGTCGGCGATGGCGGCGATGCGGGCCAGGGTCGGCTGCAGCGGAGCGAGCCCGCGGGCCTCGATCCCGCCCTCGTCCAGGAAGCTCGCGTAGAAGTCGCCGATCTGCTGGAGCTCCGTGCCGGGCGGCGACGGGGTGCGGGCCGCCTCCTCGTCGATGGCGCGAACCCGGGCGGCGACCCGCTCCTGGATCGCGAGGGCCGGGCCGGAGCTGGAGCGCTCCGGGGGGATGACGGCCCGCGCCTGCCAGGCGCCGTTCGCGAAGCCGTAGAAGTCGTCGCCGGGGACGGCCGCGCGGTCCATCCCGGAGAGGTCGAGTCCGCTCCGGGCGGCCGGCGGGCGGGTCGTGGAGCAGGCGGAGGAGCAGGCGACGAGGAGGGCGAGGGCCGGGGCGAAGGTCGTGGGTCGCACGCCCGGTGTTCTATCCCAGGTACGCCGTCACCACACGCTCGTCCCGCCGCAGCTCGGCGGGGGTGCCCTCGATGGCGATCCGGCCCCGCTCCATGACGTAGGCGTAGTCGGCCACGTCGAGCGCGGCGCGCGCGAACTGCTCGACGAGGAGCATGGTCATTCCCTCGGCCTTGAGCCGGGCGATGGTGCGGAAGACCTCCTGCACGATGACCGGCGCGAGCCCCATCGACGGTTCGTCGAGGAGCATGACCTTGGGCTGGGCCATGAGGGCCCGGCCGATGGCGAGCATCTGCTGCTCGCCGCCGGAGAGCGTGCCGGCCTGCTGCGACCGCCGCTCCTTCAGCCGCGGGAACAGGTCGTAGACCCGCTCCAGGTCGGGGGCGGCCTTGGCGTGGAAGCCGACCAGGTGGGGCAGCCGGCGGTAGGCGCCGAGGAGCAGGTTGTCCTCGGTGGAGAGCGGCCCGAACACCTTCCGTCCCTCCGGGGAGTGGGCGAGCCCCATCTGCGCGATGCGCGAGGCCTCGAGCCCCTGCACCGGGGTGCCGTCCAGGATCACCTCGCCCTTGGAGGGGCGCAGCAGGCCGGAGATGGCCCGCATGGTGGTGGTCTTCCCGGCCCCGTTGGCGCCGATGAGGGCCACCACCGTGCCGGCCTTCACCTCGAGCGAGGTCCCGACCAGGACCTCGCTGAGGCCGTATCCCGCGTGAAGGCTCTTCACCACGAGCATGCGCGTGTCCTCGTCAGCCGCCAGCCGGCTCTGGAGCGAGCGGGTGGGTGTCGGCGTCGCCCGGCGCCTCGGATCCCAGGTAGGCCTCGATCACCTTGGGGTGGCGCTTCACCTCCGCAGGCGTGCCCTCGGCGATCATCTTCCCGCCGTCGAGCGCGGTGACCACGTCGCAGAGCTCGGTGACCACGTCCATGTGGTGCTCGATGAGGACCACGGTGATCCCCCGCTGCCGGATCCGCCGGATGATCTCCACCTGCTTCACCACGTCGGGATGGGCGAGGCCGGCCGCAGGCTCGTCGAGGATGAGCACCTCGGGGCGCCGGGCCAGCGCGCGCGCCATCTCCAGGAAGCGCTGGGCGCCGTAGGTGAGGTCCTTGGCCGGAGCGCGGGCCTGCCCCTCGAGCCCCACGAAGGCGAGCAGGGCGAGGGCCTCGGCCTGCGCCCTCCGCTCCTCGCCCCGGCCGAACCCGAGCAGGACGAGCGGCAGCGGCACCCGGTAGACGCCCCGCAGCGCCACCATCACGTTCTCGAGGGCGGTCATGCCGGTGAAGAGCTGGAGGTTCTGGAAGGTCCGCGCCACGCCGGCCCGCGCCGCCCGGAAAAGGCTCCCGATCGGCAGCGGCTCCCCGCGGAGCAGCATCGTCCCCTCGGTGGGGGTGTAGAGGCCGGACACCACGTTCACCACCGTGCTCTTGCCGGAGCCGTTCGGCCCGATGAGCCCGTGGATGTGGCCGGAGCGGACGCGCAGCGTGACCCCGTCGACCGCCTTCACCCCGCCGAACCAGCGCTTCAGGTCGCGGATCTCGAGGAGGACCTCGCCGTCGGCGGGGCGGCTGGGAAGCACCTCGTCGAGCGGGGCCGGGGGCGGCAGCGGCGGCGGATCGACGCGGAAGAGGCGCGCCAGGAAACCCGTGGCGAACCCCATGAGCCCCTCGGGCAGCCCCACCACCACCGAGAAGAGCATCAGCGCGAAGATGGCCTTGCGCCAGTCCTCGGTGTTCTTGACGACCATGCTGCCGACGAGGAGCGTGGCGGTGGCGACGATGGGGGAGATGGCCTGGAAGGGCTTCAGGGACTTCTGCGAGAGGCCGCGGACCCCGGCGAACAGCGCCATGGCGAACCCGGCGGCGGAGAAGGCCTGGAAGAGGGTCTTGCTGGAGAGCAGGTTGGGCAGGAGCGCCACCAGCGACGCCCCCACGAAGGCGCCCCAGAGGCTCTTGCGCCCGCCCAGCACCACCCCGAGGAGCAGGATGACGGTGAGCTCGTAGACGAAGGCGTGGGGCTGCAGGTACTGGAAGTTGAAGGCGTAGAGCGCCCCGGCCACCCCGCCCAGCGCCGACCCCAGGGCGAACCCGGCCACCTTGTGCCGGTAGGCCCCCACCCCCATGGCGTCGGTGGCGATGGGGCTGTCGCGCAGCGCCTCGAAGGCGCGCCCCCACTGCGAGGAGAGCAGGTTGCGCATGCCCATCCAGACCAGCGCCAGGAAGCCCATGCACAGCCAGTAGAAGTCGCGCGAGGTGAGCGTTCGCCCCAGGAGCGGCGGCCGGGAGAGCGACAGCCCCTGCGCACCCATGGTGAGGGGCTCGAGCTCGTTCAGGACGATGGTGGTGAGCGCCGTGAAGGAGAGCGTGGCCAGCGCGAACTGCGGCCCGTCGAGCCGCAGCGCCGGCAGGGCCAGCAGCGCGCCCAGCAGCGTGCAGATCGCCGCCGCCACCAGCACCGCCGTGAAGATGCCGATGCCATACCGGGTGACGCCGATGCCGGCCGCGTAGGCGCCGATGCCGAGGAAGGCGGCCTGGGCCAGGTTCACCTGCCCCAGGTAGCCCACCGTCACGTCGAGGCCGATGAGGAGGATGCCGTAGATGGCGAGGAGCGTGAGGAGGCCGAGCGCGTAGCCGGACTGCACGAAGAGCGGGATGATCGCGAGCAACGCGAACATCACGAGCTCGGAGCCGCGGACGAGGAGGAGGCGCTTGAGCACGGTTCGGCCTCCCTAGACCTTCCGGATGACGGCCTTGCCGAACACGCCGGTGGGGCGGACGGCGAGCGCCAGGATGAGGAGGATGAGCCCGGGGGCCTCGCGCCAGCCGCTCCCCAGGTAGAAGGAGGCCAGGCTCTCGAGGGCGCCGAGGAAGAGGCCGATCACCACCACGCCGAACCCCGACTCGAGCCCGGCCACGACCGCCACCGAGAAGGCCTTGAGCACGAGCGCCGACGCCATGGTCGGCCCCACCGTGGTGATGGGGGACACCAGGATGCCGGCCAGCGCCGCGACGCCGCCGGACAGCGCGTAGGACAGCACGACGGTCCGCGTGGCCGAGATCCCCATCAGCTCGGCCGCGTCGCGGTCGGCGGCCACCGCCTCGACCGCCTTGCCGAGCAGCGTCTGCCGCTTGAAGAGCTCGATCATCCCCATCACCGCCAGCACGCCCACCAGCACCGAGATCTCGAGCGGGGTGACGTCCACGCCGAAGACGTGGAACGGGGTGGAGGGGATGGGCGTGGGAAAGGGACGGTCGTCGCGCCCCCAGATGTTCTCGGCGAAGGAGAAGAGGAAGAGGCCGATGATGATGGTGAGGAGGATCCAGCCCTCGCTCCGCTGCTCCAGCGCGAGCCGGACGCCGGTGCGCTCCACGGCCATCCCGACCGCCGCGCCGAAGAGGAGGCCGGCCGGGACCACGAGGAGGTACGGGAGCCCCAGCGTGAGCAAGGTCAGGCTGAAGAAGGCCGAGACCATCACCAGCTCGCCCTGCCCGAAGTTGAGGCTCTTGCTGGTGGCGAAGGTGAGCTGGAAGCCGTACGCGATGAGGGCGTACACGAGCCCCATGAGCGCGCCGCTCACGGCCATCTGGGCGATGATCGATTCGGGCAAGGGATGCTCGCGTGAGGATGCGGGAAGGGGGGGAGGAGGCGTGCCCTCCTCCCCCGGGCGGCTTTGGCTACTTGGCGGCCTGGGCCTTCAGCCGGTCGCGGTCGGCCGGGTTCGAGAAGGTCACGCGGCCGTCCTGCACCTTGCCCATGACGGTCTGGGCGCGGCGGAAGGCCTCGTGCGTCTCGACGTTGCTCCGGTCCCACTTGGTGTAGGGCTTCGTCCAGGTGGCGATGACGCCCTTGACCGGCGTCTTCAGATCCTCGAGCGCGGCCTTGATCTTCCGGGAGTCGGTGCTCTGGGCCTGCTTGATCGCCTCGACGAAGATCAGGACCGCGTCGTATCCCTGGGCGGCCGAGACCGGCGAGGGGATGCGCTCGACCTTGTAGGAGGCGTGGTAGTCGTTGATGAACTTGTCGATCTTCGGCGAGATGCCCTTCTCCTCGATGAAGGTCTGGGGCATGAGCGCGCCGTTGCCGTTCGCGCCGGCGTTGTCGATGTAGTTGGACATCGAGAGGGTCCAGCCGCCGATGAGCGGCACGTTGTAGCCGACCTTGGCCTTGCCGTTGGCGATGGCGGCGAGCTCGGGCCCGATGCCCCAGATGAGGACGGCCTGGGCGCCGGCGGCCTTGGCCTTGAGCAGCTGGGCGGTCATGTCCTTGTCGCCGATGTTCCACTTCTCGCTGGCCACCACCTCGAGCTTGTCCCCCTGCTTCTTGATCTGGTTCAGGAGGTCGTCGCGGCCGGAAACGCCGTAGTTGGTGGAGTCGTAGAAGATGGCGACCTTCTTGAAGCCGAGCCGCAGGGCCTCCTCGACCACCATGGCGGCCTGGATGCCGTCGTGGGCGGCGAAACGGAAGATGGAGAGCTCCGTCGGGCCATCGGGCTTGGCCCACTGGGTCATCGAGGCCGACCCGGCGGCGGGGCAGATGATCTTGGTGATGCCCTTCTCCTGGAGGTGCTTGTCGCCGGCCATGACGACGCCGGTGTTCACCGAGCCGATGACGCCGGAGAGGTCGGCCATCGAGGCCAGTTCCTGCGCGATGAGGGCGCCGCGCTCGTTCTTGGCCTCGTCGTCGCGCTCGATGATCTCGATCTTCATCTTCTTGTCGCCGATCTGGATGCCGCCGGCGGCGTTGATCTCGGCGATGGCGAGCTTCGACCCGTCGCGGGTCGAGGTGCCCATGGGGGCTGAACCGCCCGAGTACGGGCCGGTGAGGGCGATCTTGACGGTGTCCGCCGCGAGGGCCGGCACGGCGAGGGCGCAGAGGAGCGCTGCGAGGAATGCCTTCATCGTTTCTTCCCCTTTTCTTGGTGGGCGCGCCGGGGTGGGGTTCCGGCGCAGGGTGAACGGACGGCCACGAAACCTAACACGGCGTGGGTAAGCGGGATGAAGGCATCATTGACGCGTCGCGTCAACCATGTGGACTCCCAAATGGCCGCCCGGAGCCTGCCCGAAGTGATCCACGCTCGTCGGATGCGTCGACTCCTGCTCGTGATCCCGATGCTCCTGGCCTGCCTCCCCGCGCGCGGCGCGACGAAGGCTCCCCCCGACGTGGTCTTCCTCGACGGGAAGATCGTCACGCTCGATGCAAAGGGGACCATCGCGTCGGCGGTGGCCGTGAAGGACGGGCGCTTCGTCGCCGTGGGTTCGACGAAGGCCATCCGCGCGCTCGCGGGGAAGGGCACGAAGGTCGTCGACCTGGGTGGAAGGACGGTCGTCCCCGGCCTCATCGACGCCCACTGCCACCCGGTCACGACGGTGTTCTTCACCCGGTCGGTCGACGGGCGGGCGCCGGGCGTGCCCTCCGTGGCCCGGCTCCTCGAGAACGTCTCGGCCCAGGCCAAGGTCACGCAGAAGGGGGCGTGGGTGGTCGCGGTGGGCGCCTCCGCCTCGCAGACCAAGTTCGCCGAGAAGCGGCTGCCCACGAGGGCCGAGCTCGATGGCGCCGCCCCCGACAACCCGGTGTGGTTCTGGAACGGCACCCACGCCGAGGTGGTCAACTCCCGCGGCCTCGCGGCGCTCGGGATCTCGAAGGGGCACCTGACGCTTCCCAGGGGCGGCCGCGTGGAGGTGGACGCGGGTGGCGAGCCCACCGGCCAGATCTTCGAGGGAGAGGGAAACGTGCCATTCGCGCCCGATGGCGCGACGTTCCAGGCCTGGTTCGCGAAGGACATCCCGGCGCTGTGGAACGCCCACGGCTTCACCACCCTGAACGGGATGCTGGCGCTCGACGAGGCCGCGGCGCTTCGCGCGGTGGCCGGCTCGGGCACCCTCCCCTCCATCCGCTACTCCCACTTCGTCTTCGCGGAGCCGAACGGTGTCGGCATGCCCGCCGACCTGGGCGTGCTCGCCATCCCCAGGGGCGCGCCGCGCGATCGCTTCAAGACCACCGGCATCAAGCTCTGGATCGACGGCGAGGTGGATGCCGGATCCGGCTACTGCACCGCACCCTACGCCGACCCGACCGGCGTGCCCGACGGCGGGCGCGGACTCCTGGTGACGACCCAGGCCCAGGCCACCGACTTCGCGCGCAGGGCCCGGGCCGCGGGGCTCGCCGTGGCGCTTCACGCGTCGTGCGACGCCTCCTCCGAGATCGCGGTTCGCGCGCTGGGCACCGTGGCGAAGGAGGGCGGCCAGCGAACGCCCCAGCGGCTCGAGCACTACGGCCAGTTCGTCGGCCCCACCCCGGAGGTGTCGCGGGCCACGAAGGACCTCGGGCTCCACGTGATCACGCAGCCCGCCTGGCTCCTCTTCCTGGGCGGGGCCACCCAGCACCTGCTCGGGGAGGAGCGCGCGGGAACCTCCTTCCGCTACGGCTCGATGGTGAAGGCCGGGTTGCGTCCGGCCGGGTCGAGCGACACCACCGGCGCCTACCTGGAGGCCGTCAACCCCTTCGTCCACATGAAGGCGGCGGTGACCCGCAGGAGCGACGTGGGTGTCCTCCAGCCGGAGGAGGCGCTTTCCGTGACCGACGCCCTGCGCATGTGGACGCTGTGGGCGGCCCGATCCATCCAGGAGGAGGGCACGCGTGGCTCGATCGAGAAGGGAAAGCTCGCCGACATGACCGTGCTCTCGGACGACCTGCTCACCGTGGACCCGATGTCGATCGACAAGATCCGGCCGTTGCAGACGATCGTGGGCGGCGAGGTGGTCTACCCGGCGAGGTGACGCCGGCGCCGCCCTCAGTCGGCCGGCAGGTTCAGCTTGCCGAGCAGGGCCGTGAAGCGCGGGTCGCCGTGGAGCCCCCGGAAGGCGGGGTTCCACTTCACCGGGCTCACCCACGGAAGCACGCCGACGAGCCCCCCGTCGCGCTGCCGCCACGCCCGCTCGAGCCACTCGAACGCCCGCTCCCCGTCCCCACGGCCGGCGTGGGCCTCGGCGATCTGGTAGGCCTCCGTGTCGGCGTAGCCCCCGGAGAGAAGCTCGAGTTCCCGCGCCGAGTCGTCCGCCCGGCCGAGCGCGTGGAGCGCGAGCGCCGTGAGCAGGAACCGGGAGTCCTCCGGGACCTCGGGGCGGCGTGCCAGCGTCAGGGCCGACGCCGGCCGGCCCGCGTCGAGCTCCGCCCGCGCACGGAGGACGATCACCTGGTAGGAGGCCGGCGACACCGCCTCCGCCTGCGCCAGCGCCTCGCGGGCCCGGGCCGGGTCCCCTCTCGCCACCTGCAGGGCGTGGAGGCGCAGCCAGCCGGAGAGGGAGAGCGGGTCGATGGATACGACCCGGTTCGCCATGGCGATGGCCTCCGGGATCTGGCCCCGGACCGCGAGCAGGCGTGACCGGGCCTCGTTGGCCGAGACGTCGCGCGGGTTGATCGCGAGCGCCCGGTCGATGTCCCCGACCGCGCCGCCCCAGTCCCAGGCGACCTGCATCCGGAGCAGGCCCCGCCGCGCCCAGGTGTCGGCCTGGTCCGGCGCCAGTTCCACCCCCTTGTCGGCCGCCTCCATGGCCCTCCGCTGCAGCCCCGGCTGCTCGGCCGGCGTCGCCCAGTCGGAGAGGAGTGCCCAGGTCGCGGCGAGCTCGCTCCAGGCGAGGCCGTAGCCCGGATCCAGCTCGACGGCCTGCCCCAGCTCGGCCTGCGCCTGCATCGTCTCGCGCAGCCGGTAGCGGCCGAGCAGCAGCACGGCGCGCAGGTAGTGCTCGTGGGCGTCGGGGCTCGCGGTGCGGCGTCCGCGGATCGAGGTCTCCCAGGTGGGCTGGAGACGGACCTGGAGGGCCTCGGCAACGGCCCGGGCGATGTCGTCCTGCACGGCGAACACGTCCGAGAGGTCCCGCTCGAAGGTCCGGGACCAGAGGTGGTAGCCCTCGGCCGCGTTGACGAGCTGGGCGGTGATCCGGACCCGGTTCCCCTCCTTGCGGACGCTGCCCTCGAGGACGCTCTTGACCCGGAGCTTCCGCGCGATGGTCGAGAGGTCCTCCCCCTTGCCCTTGAAGGCGAAGGAGGAGGTGCGCCCCGCGACGCGGAGCCCCTCCACCTGGGCGAGGGAGTTCAGGATCTCCTCGGCCACACCGTCGGCGAAGTACTCCTGGTCCTTGCTGGGGCTCATGTCGGTGAACGGGAGCACGGCGACGGAGGGGACGCCCGCCGGGAGCGCCGGCTCCCGGGTGACCTCGGGCCAGGCGAAGAAGTAGACGAGTCCGGGCGCCGCCGCGGCGAACCCGAGCAGGACCAGCACCGCGAGCCCGGGCGCTCCGGCCGTGGGCGTTCCGCTGCGGGTGGGCGCGCCCGACCGCGCTCGGCTGCCGCCGAACCGCCAGCCGAGCGCGACCGAGACCGGGAACCCGATCCCGAGCGCCACCGCGACGCTCCAGGGCGGGAGGTTCAGCCGGGTCGCGATGTGCTCGTGGAAGCGCAGGACCACGAGGGCGACGACGCCCCAGACGAGGAGCGCGCCGGCGACGCGGCGGGGCCCCGGACCGGTCATGAACTCTTCGAACCTCCCCAGGCACCCCTCCAGGGGATACACATAACGCCTCGGGGGGCGCGCCGTCTTGGTACGGTGTGTCGGAAACGGGGAGGTGCCGGTGGATCTTGGCCAATGGCTGACCGACCTCAGGGCGCTGCACGCGAAGGCGAAGCTCGGGGAGCTCGAGCCCGCCGAGGGTCGTGACTACCGCGCGCGCCGGGCCGAGCTCGCCCGCGCGCTTCTCGCGGCGCAGAGCCTGACCCGCCAGCCGGGCCAGGCCCAACGTCAGTCCTTGCGCATCGCCCGCGCGCTCCAGGTGGAGCTCACGGGGAACGGGCGCAAGGAGAAGCTGACCACCTTCGACATCTCCTCCGGGGGCTTCGCGGCGCCCATGGGCACCGCGCCCGAGCCGGGCGAGATCTTCACGGCGGCCATCCGACTTCCGGGCGGAGACCCGCTCGTCGTGCCGGTGAAGGTGGTGGGGTCGACTGCGCAGATGGGCTACGTGCGGGTGTCTTTCACCTTCGGCGTTCTGGCGAGCGAGGCGGCCGAACGGCTCGAGCTCGCCATCCTCGACATGGTGCTCCAGCAACTCGGGAAGTGAACCGCCGGGCGGTGGCGGCGTGCCCCGCGCTCACTCCGGCGACTGGAACGTCACCCGTGACGGGTGGCGGCTCGACGCATGGATCCGGTGGGTCCGGGCGCGGAAGTCCGACTCCTTCGCCTGGAAGACGCTCGGCACGAAGGTCTGCGGATTGCGGTCGTAGAGGGGGAACCAGGTGCTCTGCACCTGGACCAGGATGCGGTGCCCCTTCCGGAAGAGGTGGTTGCGGGTGAGGAGGTCGATCGTCACCTCCTCGACCTTCCCCGGCGTGAAGGGCACCGGACGCTCGAACCCCTTGCGGAAGCGCCCGCGGAGGATCTCGGCCGCCACCATGATCTGGGCGCCGCCCAGCGACGGGTCTCCCTCGACCTTCTCCGGCTGGACGTCGACGAGCTTGGCCACGAGGTCGGCGTCGGTGCCGGTCGTCGAGAAGAAGAGGTGCGCCGTGATCGATCCGGACAGGACGACGTCCTCGGCGAGCGGCCCGGTCTGCCAGGAGACGACGTCGGGGCGGTCGGAGACGAAGCGCTGGTCGGCCACCATCCAGACCGGCCAGGCGGCGGACGCTCCCTTCCCGTCGAGGTTGGGCGCCGGGACGGGTCGCACCTGGTACGGAACCGGGCTGGCCGGATCGGAGGTCCAGGCCCGCACCTCCTCGGGCTTCCCCGGAGCGGGGGGACCGAAGGAGAGCCGCCCCCCGGCGCCGAGATACACGCTCCGTTCCTTGGCCCCCTTCGGCGGCCAGGCCGGCAGCCGCTGCCACAGGTTCGACCCCGTCTGGAACACCAGCGCCTCGGGGAGCGGCCCACCGCAGCGCCCCTTCAGGTGGCAGGCGAAGAAGGGGGCCTGCACCTCCTCCCGGAAGAACTTCCCGGTGGCGCTGCCGAACTCGACCTTCCCGAGCCGATCGCCGTCACCGAGCCGCCAGGTCCGGTGGGCCCACGGCCCCTGGACGAGGAAGTTCCATCCCTCGGCATCGTTCCGCTCCATCGCCTCGTAGAGCGCCACGGGTCCACGCCGGTCTTCCTGGTCGAAGGCCCCGCCGACGTGCAGCGTCGGCGCCGGGGCATGGGTGAGGACCCGCGGGAGCGATCGGCGCTTCCAGTAGGCGTCGTAGGTGGGATGGGCCACGATCTCGTTCCACATGGGGAAGCGGCCGTGGAAGTGGCGCGCGTCGACGTTGGCGAGGGATCCCAGGCCGAGGAACCAGTCGTAGAGGTCGAGGCGATCGAAGGGGAACGTCGCGTACTCGGGCCCGCTCTCCATCGAGAAGACGAAGTCGAACATCGAGGCGATGCGGAAGGCCCCCTGGTGGAAGAGATCGTCGCCGAGGAAGTTGTCGGCGGGCGTGGCCTGGGGGGAGTAGGCCTTCACCGCGGGGTGGTGCTCGAGCATCGCCATCGCCACCAGCCGCCCGGGGATGGAGACGCCGAGCATCCCCACCCTGCCGTTCGACGGGACGTTGCCGAGGATCCACTCCACCGTGTCGAAGGCGTCGGTGCCCTCGTCCACCGAGCGTGGATCGGCCCGGTCGCGCGGGACACTCTCCATCACGTAGGTCCCCTCGGAGCCGAAGCGCCCCCGGACGCACTGGAGGACGAGCACGTAGCCGTCGTCGAGCATGGGGCGCAGCCAAGGCGCGGTGAGCCAGAAGGAGAAGCCGGACTTGTCCGGGTCGAATCCGTACGGGGTCCGCATGAAGAGGACCGGGAACTTTTCACCCTGGGGCGGAGCCTTCCGCGGCACGTGGACCACCGTCCGGAGCCGGACGCCGTCCCGCATCGGCACCATCACCTCGCTTCGCTCCCAGGAGAGCGCCAGGTCGGGAGCGGGTTCGGGGGCGGCGGCGAGGAGGAGCGCGATGGCGGCCAGGGCGGTGGCGGTCATGGTGCTGGACTCTAACCGTCCGACGGGGGCGCGGCCGATGACGCGATGCGTTTTCACGTTGCGTCATTGATTCCCGTCACTTGCACCCCTCCCGGGGGGATCGCCTTCCCCGGAAGGGTCGTCGTACTGTCACCCACACCATCGGGGGGGACGATGACGGCGAGCCTCGCGGGCGTGCGACGGGACGTTCGATTGCTGGGACTCGTGTCGATGCTCGCCGTGGCGGGTGCGGCGCGAGCCCAGACCACGGGCACGCTGGTGGGCACGGTCTCCGACGGATCGACCGGGAAACCGGTCGCCGGTGCGCTCGTGATCGCCACCAGCCCCGGCCTCCAGGGCGAGCAGACGGCGGTGACCGACGCGGGTGGCCACTACCTCATCACCCTCCTCCCGCCCGGGCGCTACCGGGTCGCGGCGCAGGTCCAGGGCTACCAGCCCGCACACCGGAGCGAGCTCGCGCTCCGCGTCGACTTCACCCTGCGTGCCAACCTGGCGCTCACGCCCGAGGCCGTGGAAGTGGAGCCCCAGGTGGTCCGCAGCGGGCTCTCACCGGCCGTGAACGTGGGCAGCGCCGAGCAGGGTGGCGTCCTCTCCCGGGAGTTCCTGGCCACCGTCCCCACCACGCGCGATTACCAGGGGACCCTGATCGCCCTGCCCACGGCGCTCCGAGACCCCGGCGGCATCGGCCTGGCGGGGGCCTCCTCCATCGAGAACAACTACATGCTCGACGGCTTCCGGATCACGGAGCCCGCCACCGGATGGCTGGGCTCGAACATGCTCACCAACTTCATCGAGCAGATCGACGTGAAGACGGCCGGGTTCATGCCCGAGTACGGCTATGCGTCGGGCGGCGTGGTCAGCACGGTCCTCAAGTCGGGCTCGAACGAGTTCCACGGCTCGCTCTGGGGAAACCTCACCCCGGGACTCCTCTCGCCCGCGAGCGACGTCGTCACCCGGAACGGCCAGGCCATCGCCTCCTACCGATCCCCGTACAAGGGGGCCTACGCGACCGACTTCGGCCTGGAGGTGGGTGGCCCCATCGTGAAGGATCGACTCTGGTTCTACGCCGGCCTGGCCGCCAAGCTCGACTACGACGTCCGGACCGGCTTCTACCAGTCCCGCGTCCCGAGCGCCGCCAACCCGAACGTCGCCGAGCGGGACGCCTACGGCAACTTCGTCATGCAGCAGATCCCGGGCTCCGAGTTCGTCTACGGAAACGGGACGAACTACCTCATCGGCGTGGGGAAGCTCTCCTGGCTCGTGAACGAGAACCAGAGCCTCTCCCTGAGCTTCAACACCACGCCGGGCCGGGGTGGCGGACGAACAGCCCTGTACGCGTCGGGGCCCGCCAGCGTCTTTGGGTTCGACGTCAATGCCACCGACTTGGTCCTCGCCTACGGGGGCAAGCTCCTCGACAAGCACCTGCTCGTGGAGGCGAACCTCGGCTGGTACGAATCGCCCGAGTCCTCGAGGCCGGCGGTCGTGGACGGCGTGGATCAGGCCCAGGCACCGTCGATCTACTGGCACACCCTCCAGCCCCTGCAGAACTTCGACCCGGCGGGGGCCGGTTCCTGTCCCTACCCGAGCCGGCAGACGGGGATCGGGAACGCGCCGGGCTGCTACGTCCAGGGCTACGGCACGGGCGGCCGCGGCGGGTACTCGGAGTACACCACCCGTCGCCTGGCCGGGACCGCCTCGGTCACGGCCCTCCTCGACCTCGCCGGCACCCACGTCCTGAAGGGCGGCGTCCAGATCGACTACGCCCAGTTCAACGGGACCGAGGGCATCTACGGAGGCGCGTTCTGGGACGCCTGGGGGCGCTTCCTCGGTCCGGGCGTCGCCGGGACCGGCGGCAGCTACGACGCCTTCCAGATGACCGCCTACGGCCGGGTCGATCCGTCGAGCGTCCTTGCCCAGCCTGGGCCCCGGGTCTACTCGAACTGGTGCACCAGCATCGTGGACGGACGCTGCGTGAACCCGGGCGGCAAGGACCCGGGCCAGACGAGCTCGGTCTCGGTCCGCTCCCACAACTGGTCGAACGGGTTCTACCTCCAGGACGCCTGGACCATCGCCAACGTCCTCACCCTCGCCTTCGGCGTCCGCCTGGACACGCAGGTGATGACGAACGCCTCCCCCGACAATCCGCCCTGGACCCCGCAGCTCGACCTCGGGAACAGCTGGGCGCCACGGGTCCAGGCCATCTGGGACTTCACCGGGCAGGGGCGCGGGAAGGTCCAGGCCACCTGGGGGCGCTACTACGAGTCGGTCCCGCTCTTGCTGGCCTTCAGCTCCCTCTCCTCCTCACCGTCGATCACCGGCGCCTACCAGCTGTCGTCCTGCTCGGCCGCCATGATCCCCGGCCCCACCTCGCGGGGGAACCCTGCGGCGAGCTGCCCGAACGTCTACGGCCTCCCGGAGAGGGCGGGGCCCGGCCCCAACACCCAGGCGCTGGACCCGAGCCCGCTCGCCCCGGCCGGCTTCTCGGTGCAGTCGCCCTACTTCTCCCCGATCGCGCCCGGGCTCCAGGGGCAGTACACCGACCAGTTCGGGGGCGGCGTGCAGTACGAGATCCTCCAGGACCTCACCCTGGGCGTGGACTACATCGGCCGCCGCCAGGGAAACGTCATCGAGTCGATCTCCACGTCGGACGGCTCGGTCTGGTTCACGGCCAACCCCGCCGTGTCGAAGCCGTGGACGGTGACGGAGGGGCCCTACGCCGGGACGACCTTCAACCTGAGGAACCAGGCGGGCGTCGCCGCCTCGACCGGCGTCGTCTACACGGCGGCGTTCCCGGCGCCGGTCCGCGCCTACGATGCCGTCACCGTCTCGATGAACAAGCTCTTCTCGAAGCGATGGCTGGCCCAGGCGAGCTACACCTGGTCCTCGCTCCGCGGCAACTACTCGGGGCTCATCCGGAACGACATCGGCGCGGTGGCGCCCAACGGGCTCGGCGAGAACGGTTCCGCCTCGATGCTGGTCAACTCGTCGGGACCGCTGAGCGGGAACCGCACGCACCAGATCAAGACATCCGGTTCCTACCTCATCGGCCTGGGCGACGAGGTGTCGCTCACGCCCGGCGTTCAGTTCTGGGCCATCTCCGGCAACCCCACGAGCGTCTGGTCCTTCGGCGACGGGGATCACTTCCTGCTGCCGCGCGGCGTGGCCGGCGAGCTTCCCTGGCAGACCTCGCTCGACCTGAGCGCCATGCTCACCTGGGCGCTCTCGGGACCCTACTCCCTGACCTTCACGATCAGTGTTTTCAACGTGCTCAACTCCCAGGTCGCGACCGGCGTGGACCAGCGCTACACGTTCGACGAGGCATCCTCCATCGCGGGGGCGCAGTGCGCGGCGAAGAACGCGGTGTCCCAGCTGGACCCGACGACGGCGCTGCTCGCGAACTGCCCCGACCTGGCCTACGCACGGACCCCCGACGGGCTGCGCGTCACGCCCAACCTGAACTACGGGAGGGCCACCGGCTACCAGACCCCGGTATCGGCGCGCTTCGGCGTGGCGCTGTCCTTCTAGCGAAGCGTCGCCCGAAGTGCCTTCGCATCGGCGAGCGCCGGCAGGTCCGGGTCGGCGTCCTTCCACATCGCGAGCAGCCGGTCGAGCCGGGCCTTCGCGTCGTCCGGGCGGCCGAGCTTCACCTGGCACCGGGCGCCCTCCAGGAGCGCGAGCGGCATGCGGACGCTCCACCCGGGGGTCGCGTACGCCCAGGCCCACGGGAAGTGGGCGACCAGCCGGTCGAACTCGACGAGGGCCTCCTCGCAGCGCCCGGCGTCGGCCAGCATCCGCCCGAGGAGGTAGGGTTTGGGGGTGTTGCGAAACCCCTTCTCATCGAGCCACTTCGCGTACAGCGTCGCGGCCTCCCCGGGGCGACCGGCCCGCCATTCGCTCATCGCCTGCCACTCCCGTCGATCTTCTTCCGGCGGGAGTCGGTCCGCGAGCGCCCTGGCCTGATCGACGAGCCCGACGCGGGCGAAGTCCGCTGCGAGGTCAGGGTCCGGGTCCTTCATGCCGAGGTAGGCCTTCCGGAGGCTCTCCTCATCCCCACCCATCTGGATGTAGGTGAGCTTCCCTCCTTGTTCCTTGGGCGCCACACGGATCGCACGGGCTTGCTCGAGGGTCCGGAGCGCCGCGCCCCGCCTCCCCTGCAGAGCCTCGATCCGGAGCAACTGCACGAGCCCCATCATGCGGTTCGCGTCGGGGACGTCCGGGCCGCGCCACCGCTCGAGCTCGGCGGCCGCCTCGGGAAGTCGACCCAGGCTGGCGAGCGACGCCGCCACCATCGCGTCGACCTCGGCCCGGGGCGGCCGGGCCAGTGCCTGGGCACGCCGCGCCGCCGCGAGCGCCTCCTCTCCCCGGCCGACCCAGCCTAGCGCTGCGGCGTGATTGAAATGGGTGGCGAAGTCCGGACGGAGCTGGACGGCCCGTTCCGCGAGCCTGAGCCGCTCGGCGTCATCCGCGGTGGCGTACACGGCCCAGAGGAACGTGGGATCGATGGCGAGGATTTTCTTGAGATAGGCGTCGCGCCCGGCGGCGCTCTTCGCGAAGTAACCGGCGAACCAGGCGAGGAACTTGTCCTGGGGAAAATCGTCGGCGAGCCGGCTGAACGCGTCGCGCCCCTCCGGGTCGTCCTGGAACGTCATGTTCAGGGCCTCCACGAAACGGCGCTCCTTGGGGGGCAGCCCCGAGGCGTTCGCCATCGCCGCCTCCATGTGCTTCTCCTGGTCCTCGGATCCCGCCACGCCGAAGTAGGCGAGCCAGGCGATCCAGGCGTGGGCCATGGCCATCTTCGGGTCCACCTCGACCGCCCGCTGCGCCTCGGCGAGCGTGCGGGCGAAATCGTGGTCCTCGAGCGCCTGCAGGGAGAGGAAGTAGTGGCGGTAGGCCTCCAGGTTGCTCGTGACCCCGTCGCCCAGCTTCACGTCCGACGCGGCCACGTCGGCGCTCGACTCCCGGAGGGCGAGGCGCGCCCGGTCGGCCAGCCGGTCGATGAGGGCGACGATCCCCTCCTTCCCGGTGGCCTTCTCCTGGAGCGTGAACAGGTACTCATCCTTCTCCGGGTCGAGGGCCCGCATCTCGACCACGTAGGTGTCGCCGAGCTTGCGCACCGAGGCGAGGAGCAGCGCGTGGACGTCGGCGCGCCGCCCCACGTCCCGGGCCATGGCCTCGTCGATCCGGTCGGTGGCGCCCTTTCCGCTCGCCCGCATGTGGTCGAGCATGCGACTGCGGGTGAGAACGTGGAGCTTCTTCGACTGCTCGAGCGAGGTGATGAGAAGGCCGGAGAGGCTGTCCAGGTCGGGATCGCGCGTGTCGTTCGCGAAGTC
>CAIVAR010000078.1 GCA_903904005.1 uncultured Anaeromyxobacter sp. | reverse complement strand
CTTCTTCTCTTCGCTCAAGACGTTGGCCATCCCGGCGGTGGGCCATGCCTCGCCCGCCCGCGTCAACGTCTCGGGTCCCTCTTCTCCGTTGGCCGGTTTTCAGCCGCCCCTCATTGGCCGGATTTGGGTGTCCGCCGAGGCACCCACCTTCTCCACCCCGCGTGCACCGTCTCGCGCCAGGCCGTGGTGGGGCCGGGATCGCAGTTGATGGCAGGAACCATCGTTAATGCCGGAGCGAGGGTTGGCCAGAACACCATCGTGAACACCTCTTCAGTCAACGAGCACGTTTGCACCCTGGAAGGCCATGTGCACGTTTCTCCGGGTGTAGTACTTTCTGGTGGAATCATCATCGGGGAGGGAGCACACGTGGGAGCAGGGGCCATCGTCCGCCAGGGGATCCGGATCGGGGCATTCGCACAGGTAGGTGCAGGGGCGGTCGTGGTGCGGGACGTCGCGCCCGGGGCGCCCGTGGTCGGCGTCCCCGCAAGACCGGTCGACCGGGCGGTGGGTGGAGGCGAGTGAGTTCGGCCATCACGACGCTCGCGGCCGCCCAGGTTTCCCGGGAGGGTACCTTGCGAAGCGCACTGATCTCCCTCGACCGGGGGGCGCTGGGCATCGCCCTCGTCATCTCGCCCGACGGTGTCCTGGAGGGGGTCCTGACCGACGGAGACGTGCGACGCGCCCTCCTGGCGGGCGCCACGCTCGATCATGGCCTGCGCCCCTTCTTCCGGAAGGAGTTCGTCGCCGTCGACGACTCCACCGCGCGGGACAAGGTTCTTGAACTGATGCAGTCCCGCCAGATCGAACAGGTTCCCATCGTCGATGCGACGGGCAAGGTGACGGGGCTCCACACGTTGCACACGATATTGCGCCGGGACACCCTGTCGAACTGGGCGGTCGTCATGGCGGGCGGGAGGGGGGAGCGGCTCCGGCCCCTGACGGACTCCATCCCGAAACCCATGGTGCGGGTGGCGGGGCGCCCCATCCTCGAGCGGATCGTCCTCAACCTCGTCGGCTTTGGAATCAAGAGAGTGTTCATCTCGGTGAACTACCTCCGGGACCAGATCGAGGGGTTCTTCGGGGACGGGACGAACCACGGATGCAGCGTGGAGTATCTCAGGGAGGATCAGCCCCTCGGGACGGGTGGAGCCCTGTCCCTCCTTCCCGCCCCCCCTCAGCACCCGCTGGTCGTCCTGAACGGGGACGTCCTGACCCAGTGCGACATCGGCCGGATGCTCCACTTCCACGAGCAGGGGGGGTACCTGGCGACCGTGGGCTTCCAAGACTACCTCCACACGGTCCCCTACGGCGTGCTGGAACTGGACCAGCACGAGGTCCGGGGAATGCGGGAGAAGCCCTCCCACTCGTGGGCTGCGAACGCGGGGATCTATGTGCTCGACCCGGTAGTGGTCGGGCGCGTCCCGGAACGAACCAACCTTCCGCTTCCAGCCCTGCTCGAGGAGTGCCTCGACAGGCGGGAGCGGGTGGGGGCCTACCGGATCACCGAGGACTGGATCGACGTGGGAAGACCGTCCGAACTGAGGAAGGCGCGTGGCGAGGATGAGCCCATCTGAGATGGATTCGAATCGAGGGGAGGGGCTTCTCGGGCGGACGTGCGTCGTCACGGGAGCCGGCGGGTTCATCGGCAGCCACCTCGTGGAGCGGCTGGTGGCGGACGGGGCGAGCGTCCGTGCCTTCGTCCACTACGACGCCCTTGGCAGCGCGGGCTGGCTCGACGGCTCCCCGGTCCGGCATGACGTCGAGGTCATCGCCGGAGACATCGCGGATCGGGAGTCGGTGCTCCGCGCAGTCGAGGGGGCCGACGTCGTGTTCCACCTGGCGGCATTGATCGGGATCCCTTACTCGTACCGGGCGCCAGTTTCGTACCTCCGCACCAACGTCGAGGGGACGCTGAACGTCCTGTCGGCCGCACGCGATCTCCGGACACCCCGTGTCGTCCACACCTCGACGTCCGAGGTCTACGGTACGGCGCGCCACGTCCCCATGAGCGAGGCCCATCCGCTCCAGGCGCAGTCCCCGTACGCTGCGACCAAGATCGCAGCCGACAAACTGGCCGAGTCCTTCTGCCTCTCGTTCCAGGTGCCGGCGGTGACCGTCAGGCCCTTCAACACCTTCGGCCCCCGCCAGTCTCTTCGGGCAGTCATTCCAACGGTCATCTCCCAGGCGCTCGCCGGCTCGATGGTCCGGCTCGGGAACCTCGGCCCCACGAGGGACTTCAACTTCGTGGCGAACACCGTGGACGGATTCGTCCGGGCAGGCTCCGTTCCCGGCGTCGAGGGTCTGACCTTCAATCTCGGGACCGGGCGGGAGGCCTCGGTCCGGGACGTCGTCGACATCGTGGGAAGGATCCTGGGGAAGCCGTTGACCGTCCAGGAGGACGACTCGCGCCAGCGTCCCGCCGGGAGCGAGGTGGAGCGACTGCTGGCGGACGCCAGCCTCGCCCAGGATCGCCTCGGATGGACCCCCGAGGTCTCCCTGGAGCAAGGGCTCGAGCGGACGCTAGCGTGGATCCGCGACAACCAGGACCGGTACCGTTCCAGCGAATATGCCGTCTGACCGGCGAGGACCCTAATGCGCGCACCAGAGTTCTGTCCCAGCCGGTCGCCCGATGTGCAAGACGGCCGGTACCGCACGAAGCGCGCCCTCGTTGCCTCGGGAAACCCCAGGAAAATGGGGAACGCACGCTTGCCGAAGGGACACGATTCACAGAAGGGGATCGGTCAGCCGGCCGTGAACATCGACGCGACCCAACTCGCGATGCTTCTCGACGGGATCAACGTGGTCAATGATGTCGCTGTTTAAACCTTTAGCTCAAAGACAAATCCGTGAAGCTCAATCGACGGCTTCCACGGTCCAAAGGAAGTAGCCCTCACTCTTCTGGCTATCTCCTCCGCGGACATGTCCGCCCTAATGTGAGAGAGAGCGTTGAGTTCTATTCTAGTAAAAGGTTTCCGCGTCCATGTTTCTGTCGACGACGGTAGCGGTTTGTCCCGTAGGATAAGGCTCACGATGTCGTAATAGAGAGCCAACTGGTAGTCATGTGTACGGGACAGGATCGACTCCACATTGTCCGTCGCGAAGACGGGGAATCGCTTCACAGCGATGACGTTTCCGGTATCGACGTGCGACGCCATGTGGTGGCAGGTCGCTCCGAACTCCTTTGCGCCTTCGTACAGCGCAAAGTTGTTGCAGCCAATGCCTGGATAATCGGGCGTAGCGGGATGAAAATTGATTGCGGCCAGCTTTGCCCTCTTAAGGAGGGAGTCCGGAACTATCCATGGAGACAGGTAGCTAATTATATAATCACCGTCCCACCATCCAATCTCCTCTTCAAGCGCGCCGCAGCCAAAGCGCCCGAGTTGGAAAGCAACGTTGGTGAAGTTGTTCTGGCAAAGCGATAAAGCCTTTTGGGTATTCGAGTCCGCGCTCTTCCCTAGGAACAAGATCGAGCATTGCTTCTTTGCCATGGGGCGACGCTCCTCAGTGTGGTTTCGGAAGTGAGGCATACTACAGCCGTTTCGTTCCCTGCTGGTCGGGAATGGCTCCAGAACTCCGGACATAGGAATCACGACGAAGCAGCCAAGTGATCGATATTGATCAGCTTTCCGGTTGCAGGGTGCGGACCCAAACCTGTCCGGTATCGCAGACGAGGCGGAAACCTGCGACCGCGCAAGTGATCGATCT
>CAIVAR010000077.1 GCA_903904005.1 uncultured Anaeromyxobacter sp. | reverse complement strand
CTCCAGGAGGCTGACCAGGTCGCGCAGGTTCTCGGGTGACTCGAGAAGCCAGGCCGTACCTCTGTCGGCAAAGTCCCGAAGCGGTGCCTGGCGTCTCGAGGCCCTCATGGCCAGCCACCGCGTGGCGCGCGGGCCTGCCTTCTCGTGTCGCCGCCCTCGGCCTGATCTGTCCGCGATGGTCGGGGCGCGACCTGCCAGGGGTTCGTGGTCTGCTCCAGGGTGGTGTTGTGCTGAGCTGCCATGGGGCGTCTGCTCCTCTCGCGATTCGACGGGGCGCAGGTGACGCCGTCGTCATCGGGGAGTATACGCCAGGGGAGGCGTGCGGGTCGACGGCCAGGAAGTTGCCGTGATGTGAACTCGGATGGATTCCGGGGACCGCATTTGCCTGGGTTGGGTGGAACGTGCCTCTCGAGGCACCGGCCCGTCTCGCCGCGGGGATGGTGATGTGGATTCGCGTGCCGGCTGTCGGGCCTCGGGGCGCTTCAGTCGTCCAGGCCAAGCTCGGCGAGGGAGGAGGCTGTGGCGGCCCTGGTCAGCAGGGCTTTCACCTCGTTGACGGTCAAGTTCTCGATCTTGGAGGGGACGTACTGGGGGAGGGGGCCGAAGCGAGCTTGCAGGACGCTCAGCAGGCCCGTCAGCAAGCCCTTCAGCTCGCCCTTCACCTCGCTTTCCTGCAGCCAGGTCTCGATTGCGGACATCTTCTTCATCTCATCTACTTCCTTTCTGTGCTTGCGCACTGCGGTCGTCAGGGTGGTGACCAGTTGTTCGTGCTCCTCGGCGGGGCGGCGGTGGAGGATCAGGAGGAGCAGGTAGTAGAAGGCTTCGCGACGCTCGACCCGCATCTCCTCCGGGAGATCGTCCAGGGCCTGGATGGCCGAAGCCAGGACCCGCTCGAGCCTCTCGAGCGGAGCACGTTCGACCTGCAGGACCCGGAGGACCGAGGCAATCGCGGAGCCGATCAGTTGGTCGGGCGAGGTCTCCCGGAGATTCAAGAACAGGGTGTCATGGCGCGGGACGAAGCGGGAGAGCGCCGCCGGCAGATCCATGATAGCCTCCAGGGACAAGGATGTGCCCCAGGGGCGCCTGCCGGTATAGAAGACGATGGGGAGGATGGGTGTGAGGCGTCCCTGTGGGCGAGCTCCCTTGTGACGCTTCCTGCTGCGTAACTGGCGCCCCCAGATGCCCACCATGTAGCGGAGGAGTCGAAAGCCCAGGAGCGGGTCCGGCCTGGACTGATGCTCCAGGAGGATGCAGATCCAGACCTCCGGGCCCCCGTCCCTGAATGGCACGCGGAACAGGATGTCGTTCTGGCGCTTGTCGAGGTCGTCACTGACGAGCGGCCGATTGTCCGGCCTGGCTCGGGTGAAGTCGAGCTTCTCGGCGAGTTCGGTCTCCAGGAGGCTGACCAGGTCGCGCAGGTTCTCGGGTGACTCGAGAAGCCAGGCCGTACCTCTGTCGGCAAAGTCCCGAAGCGGTGCCTGGCGTCTCGAGGCCCTCATGGCCAGCCACCGCGTGGCGCGCGGGCCTGCCTT
>CAIVAR010000076.1 GCA_903904005.1 uncultured Anaeromyxobacter sp. | reverse complement strand
CCCGGTCGTCGCGCCGGTCGTCGCGCCGGTCGTCGCCCCGGTCGTCGCCCCGGCCCCCGCTGCAGCAGCGCCTGCCGCTTCGCCTGCCCCGCCGGCCGCCGCGCCGGCCGCCGGTGCGCCTCGTTACGTGGGAGACGGATTCCTCTCGCCCCAGCTCGACGACCGCACCTGCATCTCCGACAACCTGCGTCTCCCGACCGCGCTGGGCGAGGCGACGCCCGAGCTGGTGACGGCAAGGATCGCGGTCTCCGCGGCCGGCCAGGCCACGACCGTCCAGATCATGGGCCAGGTCGCCGACCCGAGGATCTCCGAAGCCGTCCGCCGCGCCGTCCAGGCCTGCACATGGAAGCCGGGGGCCGACGCCGAGGGAAAGCCCACGGCGCTCTGGGTCGTGCTGCCGATCCGGCTGACGAAGTAGCCGGCGCCCTCAGCGGACCGGCAGGATCTTGCGCATCTTCCTGTGGGGGACGCCTTCCTCGAGGAAGGTCTCCCCCTCGGCCACGTAGCCGCGCCGCGAGTAGAAGTTGACCGCCGGCAGCTGGGAGTGGACCACGACCTCCCGGAGCCCGCGCAGCTCGGCCATCCGCTCGAGCGCCTCGAGGACCGCCGCGCCCACGCCCGCCTTGCGCTGCGTCGGCGACGTCGCCATCCGCCCGACCTGGCAGGTTCGGGTATCGAGGCGGACGGCGCGCCCGGTCCCCACGCAGGCCCCCCCTTCGTCGAAGACCACCACGTGGTCGGCGTTGAAGTCGTAGGCGTCGCGATCGAGCGGACGCGGCACTCCCTGCTCCACCTCGAAGACGAGGCGGCGCAGTTCGTAGGCGAGGTCTCGATCCTGGGTCGTCGAGGCGAACCGGACGTTGTGGGCCATGACGGATCCTTAACCGAAACGGGGGCGCCCATGCCAGGGGGGGACGTCCGGTGCATCGCCGTGCTACCAAGGGCGTCATGCAGCCCTGGGAGACGGTCGGCCGCGCCGTGGTCGCCGGCGGCACCGAACTCGTCCTGGCCCGGCGCGGGAACGAGTGGGTGGTCCGCAACGACGGGCGCGTGCTCATGTCGAGCCGGCAGCACGGGTCCGAGGACGCGCTGGCCACGCTGGCGCTCGACCGGGTGAAGCGCCCGGGCGGCGCCCGGACCGTGCTCATCGGCGGCCTCGGCCTCGGGTACACGCTGCGCGCCACCCTCGACCGCATCGGGCCGGAGGCCCGGGCCGTCGTGGCCGAGATCTCGCCGGAGCTCGTGGCGTGGAACCGTGGGCCGGTGGCCCACCTGGCCGGCAGCCCCCTCGACGACCCGCGCACCCGGCTCCAGGTCGGAGACGTGGTGGCCCGGATCGCCGAGGCCACCGGCGCCTTCGACGCCATCCTGCTCGACGTCGACAACAGCCCTTCCTCGATGGTGCTGGCCGGGAACGACCGGCTCTACGGTCCACGCGGCGTGAAGGCCTGCGCGGCGGCGCTCTCCATGGGTGGGGTCCTGGCGGTCTGGTCGGCCGGGCCGGACGACCCGTACCTCGAGCGGCTCGAGCGGGCCGGTCTCGAGGCCAAGGCGGTCACGGTGCCCGCGCGCGGGATCGGCGGAGGCGGGGCGCGCCACGTCGTTTTCCTGGGAGTGAAGAAGGCGGCTAGCCCTCGCCGCCCCGGAACAGGCGAACCCCCAGCCCGAGCCCGGCCAGCCCCACGAGGACGAGGACCCCGAGCGGCAGGGCCATCTCGGCGGCGCTGAAGCCGCGCCAGGTCGCCCCCTCGAGCGCCAGGATCCCCCACTTCACCGGGGAGACGTTGCTCACCGTCTGCATCCAGGAGGGCATGACGAAGAGCGGGATCATCCCGCCGCCGAACATGGCAAGCGGCATCATGATGGCCCAGCCCAGGCCGCCGGCCGCCTGCTCGGTCTTCCCGAGCACCGCGATGGCCATCATGATCCCCACGAAGCAGGTGGCCACGGCGATGGCCGCCGCGGCCAGCATCGCCCACGAGGTCGGGCGGATCCCGAAGAAGGCCGCCCCGAGCCCGAGCAGCAGCGCCTCCACCGCGGCGATGGCGAGGAAGCAGGCGAGCGCCTTCCCGAGCAGGACGTCGAGCCGGGAGAGCGGCGAGGTCTCGAGCCGGAGCAGCGTCCCGCGGGTGCGCTCGGTGACGAGCGAGAGCGCGAAGCCGAGGGCGCTCCCGATGACGCCCCAGAGGATCCCCTGCGGGAAGGTGAAGTCGAACGCCGAGCTGGGCCCGACCTTCTCGTTGCGGACCTCGCGCCGCTCGATCTCGAGCGGCTTCCAGCCCGTGCCGCCGCCGGAGGAGCCGGTCGCAGGGTCCGTCCCCGGGCTGCCGTCCACGAAGGTCCGCAGCTGCCCGAGGAAGGTGCGCGTCTCGTCACCCCGCTTTCCCGGGGGGCCGGCCGCCAGGTCGCCGAGCGACCGGTCGACCATGGCCCGGGTCCGGGCGGGGTCGGTGAAGAGGTCCTGCATCGACTGCATGGCGGCGCCGGTGAGGATCCCGGCGATCATCGAGCCCTCGGCCGTCCGTGCCGGGTCGACCTCCAGCTCGAGCCGAGCCGGCGCGCCGTGGAAGAGCCGGGTCGAAGCTTCGCCATATCCCCGCGGCACGATCACCGCCGCCGACCGCTTGCCCTGCCGGACCAGCCGCGTGGCCTCCTCGCGCGTGGCCGAGGAGATCTGGAGGCCGCTCTCGGCCTGGAGCCGCGACACGAGCCGGGCCGCCTCGGAGGTCCCGTCCTCGTCGACCACCACCACCGGGATGCGCCCCTTCTCCCCGCCGCCCCCGAACACGTAGCCGAAGAAGAGGGCCATGAGGATGGGCCAGCCGAGCGCGAAGAAGAGCGTGGCCCGGTTCCGGGAGA
Source organism: uncultured Anaeromyxobacter sp. (assembly GCA_903904005.1). Classification (GTDB taxonomy): domain Bacteria; phylum Myxococcota; class Myxococcia; order Myxococcales; family Anaeromyxobacteraceae; genus CAIOAK01. Next base: position 9,689 of record CAIVAR010000076.1, on the reverse strand, counting down.
GCAGACGCAGGTCCTTCGCGGCGAGCGCCCAGACGGCGCGGGAGCGGGAGGCGCTCATGGGTCGCGCAGCCTCCGCCCGGTGAGGTGGAGGAAGACCGCCTCGAGGTCGGCCCGCTCGACGCGGAAGTCGTCGACCCGCCCGGCGGCGAGGATGCGGGAGAGCTCGCCGGCCGGGTCGCGGGTGACGATGCGCTGCTCCGCCCCGTCCCGGAAGACCACGAGGGTGGGGTCGCCGCCGTGGCGCGACAGGAGCTCGGCCAGGGTGCCGAGCGCGAGGACCCGCCCCGCGTCGACGATGGCGATGCGGTCGCAGATGCGCGCGGCCTCCTCCATGTAATGGGTGGTGTACACGACGGCGCGGTCGGCGCTGCGCAGCTCGACCACCCGGTCGAGGATGGCGTTGCGGGACTGGGGGTCGACGCCCACGGTGGGCTCGTCGAGCAGGAGGAGCGCGGGGTCGTGGACCAGCGCCGCGGCCAGGTTGAGCCGCCGCTTCATGCCGCCCGAGAGCTCCCCCGACCGGTCCCGGCGCCGGTCGGAGAGGGCGGCGAAGGAGAGGGCCCACTCGACCCGTTCGGCGAGCCCCCGCCCCGAGAGCCCCTGGACCCGCCCGAAGAAGCGGAGGTTCTCCTCCGGGGTGAGCGCGTCGTAGAGGGCGAGCGACTGGGGCGCGACGCCGAGCAGCCGCCGGACCTCGGGATTCCGGGGAGACCCCTGCCCGTCGACGTCCACCGTCCCCTCGTCCGGGTCGAGAAGACCCACCGCCATGTGGATGGTCGTGCTCTTCCCGGCGCCGTTCGGGCCCAGAAGGCCAAGGATCTCCCCGCGATGGACCTCGAGCGAGAGACCGTCGACCGCGACGCGGCCGCCGAACCGCTTGCGGAGATCGCGGAGCGTGAGCACCCGGGAATCCTATGGATCCCCCAGGGCGGGGGCAATGTCACCCGGCGTCGATCATGTCGAATCGTTAACCTGCGCCGGAATGTCCGGCCTTCGGCTACATTTCATCCTCGATGAGCGGGGACAGGCCGAGGATCTTGGTGGTGGACGATCTCGTGGAGCACCGCGAACTGCTCTCGCAGGTGCTCGCCGACCTGGGCTACGCCGTCGACACCGCCAGTGACGGTCGCGAGGCGCTCGAGGCCATCCGGGGCGGGACACGCCCGCAGCTCGTCCTCGTCGACTTCTGGATGCCGGGCATCAACGGCAACCAGTTCCTGGTCGCCCTGCGCGCCGAGACCGACGCGGCCATCGCCAGGACCCCCGTCGTGGTCATGACCGCCGATCCGGATGGCGTCGCCGAGCTGCTCGCCGCCTCGCCGCCCGACCTGCTGCTCGAGAAGCCCTTCGGTCTCCGGGAGCTCCGGCGCGCGGTGGTGAAGTTCTGTGGCCAGGGCACCGCACCGCACCGGTGGGGCGCCCCCGTGAGTCAAGAGCCGGCGTAGCCCGCACCCCGGTACACCAGCCTGCCGGCCAGCTCGCGGAGCGCGACCGTGCTCCGGTCGAAGGCGTCCGACCGCGGCACGAGGATCCAGCTCCGGTCGCCGTAGCGGTGGTCCACGGGGTAGAGGTCCACGGCGAGCCCGGACCTCCGGAAGGTGGCCGCGGCCCGGGGCATGTGCGCGGCGCTGGTGACGAGGAGCAGCGTCTTCCAGCCCCGCTCCCGCACCAGCCGCGCGCTCTGCTCGGCGTTCTCCCGCGTGTTCCGGCTCTCCCGCTCGAGCACGATCCGGTCGGCGGGGACGCCCAGGCGCTGGTAGAGCGCCGCGATGAAGTCGGCCTCGACCGGCTCGTCGGGCGAGGGTCCACCGGCGGAGAGCAGGAGGTTCCGGACGCGCCCGGAGTGGAAGAGCTCGAATCCGGCCACGGCCCGCTCGCCGGCGGGGCCGAGCTCGGTCTGTCCGCTCACCCGCGAGGCGGCCGGATCGACGCAGCCGCCCAGCACGATGGCCGCGTCGTAGGTCACGTCCGGACGCATCGTGGAGCGTACCCCCGCCTCGGCGAGGCGGGAGAGCCCGTCGGCCACCGGCTCCACCGAGAAGAGGTAGAGGACGGCCCCGGCCGCGGCGACGAGCCACGGGGCGGCGCGGCGCCGGCGCCAGAGGAGGGCGGCCCCCAGGAAGAGCAGCGCCCAGGTGAGCGGGGCGAGGAGGAGGTCGAAGACCTTCGAGAGGAAGAAGAACACCGAACGGATCATATCCCTGGGCGCCGTCACCGCTAAGATGGGGCCGATGGAAAGACCCACCGACGCCCCCTCCGGGCCGCGCGGCGCGTTCCAGCGCTTCTTCCACTCCGAGGCGTCGGGGAGCGTGCTGTTGCTCCTCTTCACCGCCATCGCGCTCGCCTGGGCCAACTCCCCCTGGGCCGCCCACTACGAGCACATGCTCCACGCCCCGCTCGGCTTCACCCTCGGCCCGTGGAGCTTCTCCATGTCGGCGGCCCACTGGGTGAACGACGGGCTGATGGCGATCTTCTTCTTCGTCGTCGGGCTCGAGATCAAGCGCGAGCTCTCGGTGGGGCAGCTCTCCACCTTCCGCAGCGCGCTCCTCCCGGTGGCGGCGGCGCTGGGCGGGCTGGTGGCGCCGGCCCTCATCTACGCGGCGATGAACGCGGGAACCCCGGGGGAGCGCGGCTGGGGCGTGCCCATGGCGACCGACATCGCCTTCGCGCTCGGCGTGCTCGCGCTGGTGGGGCCGAAGGTCCCGGTGGGGCTCAAGGTCTTCCTCACCGCCCTCGCCATCGCCGACGACCTGGGTGCGGTGCTCGTGATCGCGGTCTTCTACACCGCCCACGTGAACCTGCTCGCGCTCGGCGCCGTGGCCGGGCTCCTCGCGCTGCTCTTCGTGGCCGTCCGGTACACCGCCCGCTGGTACAGCCTCTACGTCCTGCTCGGCGTCGCCACCTGGGCGGCCATGCTCGCCTCCGGTGTCCACGCCACGGTGGCCGGGATCCTGGTGGCCCTGACCATCCCGGTGCGCGCCCGCATCGAGCCGGCCCAGTTCCTCGACGCCGTCGGGGAGGGGCTTTCGCGCCTGCAGCGGGGCGAGCTCACCCGCGACAGCATGGTCCGCGACCGGGAGCAGATGGCGGCCATCGAGGACCTCGGCACCGCCACGCTCGACTTCCTGCCCGCCGGCTTCGCGCTCGAGCGCTACCTCCACCCGGTGACGGCCTTCGTGATCCTCCCGGTCTTCGCGCTGTTCAACGCCGGGGTCCGGCTCGACGGCCGGACCCAGGAGGCGCTGCTCCAGCCGGTCAGCCTCGGCATCGTGCTGGGCCTCTTCTTCGGCAAGCAGGTGGGCATCACGCTCACCTCCTTCGTCGCCGTGAAGACCGGCCAGGCCGAGCTGCCCGCCGGCGTGACGCTGGCGCAGCTCTACGGGGCGAGCGTCCTCGGGGGTATCGGCTTCACCATGTCGATCTTCGTGGCCGGGCTCGCCTTCACCGAGGGGCCCCTGCTCGCCGCCGCCAAGCTCGGGATCCTGGCCGCCTCGGCCATCTCCGGCGTCATCGGCTTCGTGGTGCTGAAGGTCATCCTGGCCCGCGCCCCCACCCCCGCTCCGTGATCGCCTCCAACGAGAGGCCCGCCCTCTGCGCGGCCTGCGGCGACTGCTGCCGGACCCGGCCCGGCCTGGAGGACCCCGCGCGGTTCCTCGCCGCCCCCGACCCCGCCGCCGAGGTGGCGCGCGCGCTCGCCTCGGGCGACTGGGTGCTCGCACGGGTGGCCGGCGTCCGCTGCCTCCGTCCGGCCACCGTCGTGGAGCGGGTGACGGGGAGGGCGCACGAGGGGGCGGAGACGGCGCCCTGTGTGTTCCTCGGCGAGCCGGGGTGCCGGTTGCCCTTCGCCGACCGTCCCCGCATGTGCCGCGAGCTCGAGCCCTGGGCCAACGGCGACTGCCGGCCCCTCTGGGACCTCCCCGACGCGGCGCGCGCCTGGGCGCCCTGGCAATCGATCCTCCTTCCGGAGAAAACATGAACGCCCTGCTCCTTCCCGTCGTCCTGGCGCTCGCCGCCGGTCCGGCGACCGACGCCCCCCGCGCCAACCCGCTCCTCGCCGAGTGGACGGCCCCCTTCGGCCTACCTCCCTTCGGCGAGATCCAGCCCGCCGATTTCCGGCCCGCCTTCGACGCGGCCATGGCCGCCCACCGGGCCGAGGTGGACGCCATCGCCACCAACCCGGCGCCCCCCACCTTCGCGAACACCGTGGCGGCGCTGGGCGCGTCGGGGGAGCGGCTCGGGGGGATACAGATGGTCTTCGGTACCCTGGTCGCGAGCCAGACCACCGGGGAGATCCAGGCCATCCAGCGGGAGATGGCACCGCGCCTCACCCGCCACCGCGACGAGACCCTGCTCGACGACCGGCTCTTCCGCCGGGTGCAGGCGATCTGGGACGGGCGCGAGACGCTCCGGCTCGACCCCGACGAGCGGGTCCTGCTGGAGCGGACCTGGAAGTCGTTCGTCCGCAACGGGGCCCGGCTCGACCCGGCCGGCAAGGAGCGGCTCAAGGCGATGAACGGGGAGCTCACCTCACTGGGCGTGAAGTTCGGCGACAACCTCCTGGCCGCCACCAACGGGTGGAGGCTGGTGCTCGACCGGCCCGAACAGCTCGCCGGCCTGCCCCCCGGCCACGTCGCGGCCATGGCCGAGGCGGCACGCAAGGCGGGGCTGCCCGGGAAGTGGGTGGTGACCCTCCACGGGCCGAGCCTGTGGCCCTTCCTGCGCTATGCCGACGACCGGGAACTGCGCCGGCAGGCCTACGTCGCGTACACCACCCGGTGCGACCAGGGCGGCCCCGGGGACAACAAGGCGATCGCGTCGCGCACCGCCGCGCTGCGGGTCGAGAAGGCCCGCCTGCTCGGCTACCCGACCTGGGCCGACTACGTGCTCGACGACCAGATGGCCGGGACGCCGGGGGCGGCCTACGCGCTCATCGGCCAGCTCTGGGGCCCGGCCAAGGCTGCGGCCGCGCGCGAGGCCGCGCTGCTCGAGGCGTCGATCCGCGCCGACGGGAAGACCCACCCGGTCGAGCCCTGGGACTGGTTCTACTACGCGGAGCGGGTGCGCCGGGCCCGCTACGACCTCGACGAGAACGAGCTGCGCCCATACTTCCCCATCGACCGGGTCCGCGACGGCGCCTTCGGCGTGGCCAACCGGCTCTACGGGATCACCTTCACCGAGCTCACCGACTTCCCGCGCTGGGATCCGGAGGTCCGGGCCTTCGAGGTGAAGGACCGCGACGGCTCCCACCTGGCGGTCTTCCTCGTCGACTACCACCCGCGGCCGGGCAAGCGCTCCGGCGCCTGGGCGAGCGGCCTGCGCGGGCAGTGGGTGAAGGACGGCAAGGAGATCCGCCCCATCGTCACCAACACCTGCAACTTCACCCGGCCGGCCGGCGACGCGCCGGCGCTGCTCTCGCAGGAGGAGGTGGAGACCCTCTTCCACGAGCTCGGCCACGGGCTTCAGTCGATCCTCTCGAAGCGGCGCTACGAGGGCTACGGCCCGATGCCGCGCGACTTCGTCGAGCTGGGGTCGCAGGTCATGGAGAACTGGGCCTTCCGCCCCGAGGTGCTCTCCGGCTACGCCCGCCACTGGAAGACTGGCGAGCCCATCCCCGCGGCGCTGGTGGAGAAGATCCAGCGCTCGGCCCGGTTCGACCAGGGCTTCAAGAACACCGAGTACCTGGCCGCCGCCCTGCTCGACCTCGAATGGCACACCCTCTCCGCGCCGGCCGAGCCGGACGCGGCGGCGCTGGAGCGGGTGGCGCTGGCGCGCATGGGCATGCCCGCCACCATCCAGCCCCGCTACCGCACCACCACCTTCCAGCACGTCTTCGGCCCGGGCGGCGGCTACGCGGCCGGCTACTACAGCTACAAGTGGGCGGAGGTGCTCGACGCCGATGCCTTCTCCGCCTTCGAGGAGAAGGGGATCTTCGACCCGGCCACCGCCCGGGCGCTGCGGGAGCTGCTCGAGAAGGGGCGGTCGGTCGACCCCATGGAACTCTTCGTGAAGTTCCGGGGACGGCCCCCGTCGGTCGAGCCGCTCAAGAAGCGGCTCGGGCTCGAGCCGGACGCCGGCCGCTGAGGCGGCGACCGGACGATCCGGTCAGGGAGGCGGCTGGCAGTCGGCCGGGCACTCCACCCAGTCGGGCGCCGTCGTCACCCGGTAGCTCGGGAAGTCGGTTCCGGCGCAGAGGAAGTCGGCCACGTGCCCCTCCTCGATCAGCCGGCGGATGGTGCGGCACTCCGTCCAGAAGGCGCTCGTCCGGCTGACCCCTTGCACGAAGGCCCGCGCGTGCACCACCCGGCCGCTCCCGCGGAAGTACTTCGACATCGTGGCGTAGGCCGCCGAGTAGTTGGCCCAGATCCCGTTCGCCTGCGCCGTGGTGACCGGGAAAGGGTCCGTGTAGATCTGGCCGTGGATCGTGAAGACGTTGCCGATGGGCTGGCCGGACTTGTTCTCCTGCCGGGCCCGGTCGGACCAGCGTTCCGACTCGTTCGCCAGCCGGTAGGCCGCGTACTGCCAGTCCCCGTTGCCCATGATCCAGATGGCCTTCGCCCGCGGGTACCCGTCCCACCCCGTCCCGCCGTAGAAGTTGGTGGTGTCGAGGAACGAGAGCGCCCGGCCGCGGTTGTTCGGCCCGCCGAAGAAGGTCATGTGGATGGCCACCGGCTCCGCGGCGTCGACGAGCCCGGTGTCCTGGTAGACGTACTGGTCGTAAAGGACCCTGGCGAAGACGTCGAGGTCGCCGGTCACGGCGAGCTTGGCCACCGGGTCGGAGAAGACCGGATCGGGTATGTCGTTCGGCGGAGCGCTCGCGCTCGAGCCCGTGCACGCCGAGAGGAGCAGCGAGGCCAGGACGGCGAGCAGGGACGGGAGAGGGTCGGTCCGATCGGGGCGAGCGCGCATGGCGACCTCCAGGGGTTGCAGTGCGATCGTGCAAGCGTCGATCCCGACGGGGATGGCCTTGCCCGGGGAAACCCGTCGTGACGCCGCAGGGTTCGGGACGCACGCCCTGATCGGGTGGCCGGGCACGGCCGACCCCGGGTGCGGAAGCCTCGCACCGCGGCATCCCGATGGGGTGCGCCGGCCCGACCCGGAGCGATGCGGATAGGATGACCGCCATGACCCTCGCCACCTTCGAGATCCGCGACCGGATCGGAGTCCTCACGCTCGACGATCCCGAGCGCCGCAACTGCCTCTCGCCCCAGATGCTCGGCGACATCACCGCCGGCCTGGTGGCCTTCGCAGAGGGGGGCGTGCGCGCCGTCGTGATCCGCTCCCGCCCCGGGGCGAAGGTGTGGTCGGCCGGACTGGACGTGAAGAGCCTGCCCGAGCCGGGCAAGGACCCGCTCGACTATTCCGACCCGCTCGAGCACGTCATCCGGCAGGTCGAGCACTTCCCCGCGCCGGTCATCGCCATGGTGGAGGGGAGCGTCTGGGGCGGGGCCTGCGACCTGGCCACGGTCTGCGACCTCGCCATCGGGTGCGACACCTCCTCCTTCGCCATCACCCCCGCCAAGCTGGGTGTCCCCTACAACTGCAGCGGCATCCTCCACTTCCTGAACCTGGTCGGGCCGCGGGTGGCCCGGGAGATGTTCTTCACCGCCGAGCCGATCAAGGGGGCGCGGGCGCTCCAGGTGGGGATCCTGAACCACCTCGTGCCGGTGGCCGAGCTCGAGCCCTTCACCTTCGCGATGGCGAGCCGAATCGTCGAGAACTCACCGCTCGCGGTCGGGGTCATCAAGGAGCAGCTGCGCATCCTGGCGCGCAGCCACCCGGTCTCCCCCGACACCTTCGAGCGGATCCAGGCGCTGCGGCGCGCCGTCTACGAGAGCGCCGACTACGTCGAGGGGAAGCGGGCCTTCCTCGAGAAGCGAAAGCCCGTCTTCACCGGCGACGGGGCCTCGGTCTCCTAGGGTCCGCTCGTCCAGATCTCGGCGGTCGCCAGCGTGATGCTGCGAGCGTCGGCGCCGCCCACCACCAGGACGCGACCGTCCTGGAGTTCGGTGGCGGTGTGGGTCCAGCGCGCGGAGGTCATGTCCTGACCCGTGGCCGGGACGAAGGCTCCGAGCACGGGATCGAAGAACTCGGCGGTCGCCAGCACGGCCACCCCGTCCGTTCCCCCGGCGAGGAGGACCTGTCCGCTGGGCAGGAGCGCGGCGGTGTCGTAGCCGCGACGCGTCCCCATCGACGAGGTGGGCGAGAAGGTGCCGACCACCGGATCGTAGAGGTTGGCCGTGTTCAGGTAGCCCTGGGCGAACCCACCGGCGAAAAGGACCGGTCCGGCCGCGGCGGGAGGCGAACCGGCCACGACGAGCATCGTGGCCGTGTCGGCCACTCGCCCGCCGGTCATCGAGGTCGTCCCCGTGAAGGTCCTGGTCGCGGGGTCGTAGGTCTCCGCGCTCGCGAGGTAGGCGGCGCCGTCCCTCCCGCCGGTGACGAGGACCTTTCCGCTCTGGAGGAGGACGCTCTCCGGGCCCGCCCGCGAGGTGGTGAGCGACCCGGTCGCCGTGAAGCGGTTGGTCGTGGGGTCGTAGGTGGCGGCCGTCGCCAGGTACGCCGCCGTGGGGAAGCGAACGGATCCTCCTGCGACGAGCACGGTCCCGCCCGGAAGCGTCCTGGCCGTGAAGTCGGATCGGGACTCCGGCATGTCGCTCAGGGTCGACGAGAAGCGGCCGGATACCGGGTCGAAGACCTCGGCCGTCGCCGTGGCCGTGCCGGCGCTGTCGATGACGCCACCGGCGACGAGCACGCGTCCGTCGGCCAGGAGGCTGGCGGAGTGGTTCTGCCGCGCCGTCGTCATGCTTCCGGTGGTCGTGAAGAGCGCCGTGGCCGGGTCGTAGATCTCCGCGGTCCGGAGCGGGGAGGTTCCGTTCGAGCCGCCCACCACGAGGACCCGACCGTCCCGGAGGAGGGTCGCGGTGTGGTACCTGCGCCCCACCGACATGGTGCCCGTGCCGGTGAAGCCGGGCGCGGTCGACGGGGTCACGACCGCGAGGCTGAGCACGGCCGTCACGCTGGTCGGGGGGGTGGAGCCCGTGACCGTGTAGTCGAGCCGCACCGATTCCACCTGCGGGGTTCCGGTGATCACGCCGGTCGCAGGATCGAGCGAAAGGCCCAGCGGAAGGGTCGGGGTCACGGCGTAGGAGGCGACGGCCCCGCCGCTGACGGAGGGCGTGTTGGGGAAGACGATCCGGGACCCCACGGCGTAGGTGACGGGATTCGCCGAGTAGGCGAGGCCGGTCGGCGGCCCGGACGATACGGTGACCGTCGCGGTGGCGGTCACGTTGATCCCCCCGGCGGTGGCGGTGAGCGTGTAGGTGGTGGTCGCGGTGGGCGAGACGACCTTGCTGGTGGTCCCGGTGACGTCGCCGATGGCGTTGTCGATGGAGAGGGAGGTCGCGCCGGTCACGGTCCAGGCCAGCGTGGAACTGGCGCCGGAGGCGATCGAGGTGGGGGTGGCGGTGAAGGAGGTGATCACCGGGCCGGAACCGACGGTCACCGTCACGGTCGCGGTCGAGCTCCCCCCCGTGCTGGTGGCGGTGAGCGTGTAGGTGGTGGTCGCGGTGGGCGAGACGACCTTGCTGGTGGTCCCGGTGACGTCGCCGACGGCGTTGTCGATGGAGAGGGAGGTCGCGCCGGTCACGGTCCAGGCCAGCGTGGAGCTCGCGCCGGAGGCGATCGAGGTG
>CAIVAR010000075.1 GCA_903904005.1 uncultured Anaeromyxobacter sp. | reverse complement strand
GAAGGTGAAGGCCGGCTTGACCGGGAACCCAAAGCCGGCGAAATAGACCTACCCAGCGACGTCACGCCCCGGGTGATCGCCTTGCCGGTACGGGTGATCGGCTTCGGCCGGAATGGCCGATCGGCATCGCCGGAATCCGCATCGTCCCCTTGCTCATCGTGGACGACCTCGGGATGCGGAAACTCCCGGCCACCGCCGCCGAGGACCTCCTGGAGCTCATCATGCGCCGCTACGAGCGCGCATCGACGCTCCTCTCCTCGAACCGGCCCGTGGAGGACTGGGGCAAGCTCCTCGGCGACGTTGCCGCCGTGAGCGCCACCCTCGACCGCCTCCTACACCACGCCCACGTGCTCCGCTGCGGCCCGAAGAGCTGGCGCACGCGTCACACGTTGCACCCGGAGGCGACGGCGGGATAGAAGCAAACTTGGTCTCGGGCCCTGGCCATTGGCCGGTTTTGACCCGTCCCCAGTTGGCCGGATTTGAGACGTCCCCCGAGGCACACAGGCCTCCCGGATTCCCGGGGGGCTGCTCGTGCTGGGCTCGATCCACACCGAGATGGCGGCGCTTCTCCAGGAGCGCCACGCCCCCCTCTACAATCGGACCACCGACGAGTTGGAACTCGGCCACCTCGACGTGGAGTCAGTGCTGGAGATTCTGCGCCAGCACACCACCGTCGACCCCGAACGGCTGCTCTTCCTCTGGGCGCTTTTCGAAGGCGTACCGAAGTTCTACCGGGACTGCTTCGAGCAGGGCGTGCTCCGCGCGCCCCGCCGCGAGTTGCTGGAACGTGCCTTCTTTGCGTCGTCGTCACCGCTTCGCACCGAGGCGGACAACTGGTTCCTCAAGGAGTTGCACGGGCGATACGACGCCATCCTGAAGTTCGTGGCGCGGAAGCCAGGCTGCACCAACGGCGAGCTGCTGGAGCACGTCCGACAGGTGAGCGCGGACACCCAGGAGCAGGTGGGCGGCTACCTGAAGGTCCTCATCGAGAAGTACCGGATCATCGAGAAGCGGCTCCCCATCTTCGCCAAGAAGACGGAGCGCCAGGGGCGTTACTACCTCACCGATAACTTCCTGAGGGCTTGGCTGGCCGCCCTGGCCTCCCCGGTGTCCGCCATGGCCTTCCGCCAGCTCGAGCTCGTCGTCCGTCAGGCGGACGAGAAGCTCGCCGAGGTGGAGGGGACGGCGCTGGAAAAGCTCGTCGCCACGCTCTACGAGGAGCGCAGCCGGAAGGGGATCGGCGACTTCAGGCTCACCGAGCGAGTCCAGGGCTACTGGGACCGCGCGGACACCGAGATCGACATGGTGGCGGTGGCTGGCGAGGACGAGATCCTTCGCCTCGTCACCTGCAAGCGGTCGCCCGAGAAGCTCGTGGCCGACTTGCCGCGCTTCGACGGGCACGTCGCCCGGTTCGTGACCGCGTCGCCCAGGTTCGGCGGCTGGAAGATCGAGAAGGTTGCCGTCGCACCGAGTCTGGACGAGTCCGCACGGCGTCGGATCGTGGAGCGGGGCTACATCCCCGAGGACCTGAACGACCTGACCCGGGACCTGCTGGTGCGGGCGAGGACGGGCCCGTGACGTCCGGGGATCGTGCTCCAAGGGAGACGACGGGGCCGAGGAGGCTGCTGGTGTTCAAGAGGTAGGTGCTACCGGGGGATGAAACTCCCCTCGTACCCCGCGTCCTCCAAGGCTCCCGCCGCCTCCGTCGCCCTCAGCGCCCCGAAGCAATCGAGCATCACCGCGACCTCGTTCGTCCGGGTCCCCCCGACACTCGCCTCGTACGCCCCCGGGTGCGGCCCGTGCGGCACCCCCGCCGGGTGGAACGAGATGCTCCCCGGCCCCACGCCCCGGCGCGAGGTGAACTCGCCTTCCCCCCGTCCTCGACCGTCGCCGCTCCATCCGCCGACGCCGAGCACTGTTGGACCCGCGTGGTAGCTTCTTCGCCCGTGACGGATCCCCCCAAGACGCCGCCCGGAATGCCGAAGGCCCCAGGAGGGCGAGCCCTCCTGATGACGATGACCCGGGAGCCATTCCAGCCCGTCCGGCTCTACTACGCGATCCCTGGCCGCTCGTTCGTCACCCCGCGGCTCCGGGACCTCGACTGCGTTGTCGAGGCGCCCGCCGAGCGCTGCCTGCACTGGCTCTTCCACGCCGAGGCGGCCGCTCTTCCGATCGGGGCCGGCTACGACGCGGTGCCGGAGGAGAGGCGCCCGATCGTGCTCGGCCGGATCCGCTTTCCGAAGAACGGCGGGATGACCATCCAGACGAACTCGGCCGACCGCGCCATCGCCGCGGCCCGCTTCTTCGCGCCGTACCTCGGCCCCGAGGTGGTTCTCATGCGCTTTCGCGTCGTGAACAGGCTCTTCGCGGCCGAGGAAGGGCCTGCGGACCAGCTTTTCAGGATCCTCGACCAGGAGGTCACCGTGATCGACCCCCGGGCGGCCGAGGCGGAGATGGAGCGGGACTTCCAGGGCGTGAAGACGATGAGGGACGCCGAGCGCGTCGCGGCCGAACGGCTCCGACAGCGGCTCGAGAGCAGGAAGGACGTCCCGATGGTGGAGGACTTCCCGCTCGCGCCGGAGGAGGAGACGCCGGAGTTCAAGGACCTCGCCATGGTGCTCCACGTCCGCCTGCTCCGGGCGCTGGCGCACTGGAAGGGCAACACGGACGTGACCCTCACGGAGATCATCGTCCGGATGGTCGAGGAGGGCGGGGGGCGAATCCATGGCCCACCAGCACTTGACGAGGCGACATAATGGGAGCATATTGCAGTCTACCGTAACGGGAGCAATGTAGCTTCGCGTGCGAATCCTCGCCAAGAGCACCCTTCGGAAGTTCTGGCAGCGGCATCCCGATGCCGAGCAGCCCCTTCTGGCGTGGTACCGGGAGGTCGAGAAGGCGAACTGGGGCACTCCCGCGAAGGTGAAGGAGATGTACCGCAGCGCGAGCTTCGTCGGCGACCGGGTCGTCTTCAACATCAAGGGAAACGACTACCGCCTCGTTGTTCGCATCAACTACCCGTACCGGGTCGTCCTCATCCGCTTCATCGGGACGCACGAGCAGTACGACGCCGTCGACGTCAGGGGAGTTTGACATGGCCGCCATCAAGCCGATTCGAACCAAGGCCGATCATCGGGCCGCGCTCGATCGCATCGGTGCGCTCATGGATGCGAAGCCGGGGACTCCATCGGGCGCCGAGCTGGATGTCCTCGCCGATCTCGTGGAGCACTACGAGGACAGGAACGTGCCGATGGGCCATCCGAGCCCGGTCGCCGCGATCGAGTTCCGCATGGAGCAGGCGGGCCTCTCGCCTCGAGACCTCGTCCCGTTCATCGGGAGCCGAGCGAAAGTGTCCGAGGTCCTGTCCGGGAAGCGACCCTTGACGATGCGGATGGCCCGCTCACTGCACGAGCACCTCGGGATTCCTGCGGAAGTGTTGCTTCGACAGGAGGACGAAGGCCCTGGCTCGCCGGGCGGGGGGACCGAGTCTCGAAAATTCCCGCTGAAGGAGATGGCGAGGCTCGGGTGGATCCCGAAGGTTCGGGATCTTGCAGCGCACGCCGACGAGCTCATCGCCGGACTGATCGCTCGCGCAGGGGGTCCCGATGTGGCATCGCTCGCTCTCTTCAGGAAGCGCGACCATGCCCGTGCGAACTCGAAGAGCAATCCCTACGCGCTGAAGGCGTGGTGCTGGCAGGTCCTCGCCACGGCAAGCGAGAATCGCCGGGACGGTGCGTACCGGGCAGGCGCCGTCACGCCGGCCTTCCTTCGTGAGGTCGGCCAGCTGAGCTGGTCTTCGGAGGGGCCCCGCCTTGCCAGGGAGTTCCTCGCCAGCCACGGAATCGCGCTGGTCGTGGTGCCGCACCTCCCAGGCACCTATCTCGACGGCGCCGCCCTCAAGCTCGGTGACGGGTCCCCCGTGGTTGGCCTCACCCTCCGATACGACCGTTTGGACGACTTCTGGTTCTGCCTCCTGCACGAGCTTGCTCATGTCGGGAGACACATGGAAGGCGACGCCGACGCCGCGTTCCTCGATGACCTTGCCCTGCGGAGCGCCCAGGGCGAACCCGGAGGAGGCGAGGAGGCTCAGGCGGATGAGTGGGCCGAGGAAGCCTTGATCCCGAGGAAGCTGTGGGAGGAGAGCGACGTTCGCGAGAACCCGTCGACCCTTTCGGTCGTCCAGTTCGCGAATGAGATCCACGTCCACCCCGCCATCGTCGCCGGCCGGATCCGATTCGAACGAAAGAACTTCAGGATGCTGTCCCACTTCGTCGGGATGGGGGAAGTGCGCCGGCAGCTGGGGTTAACAGACCGGTGAAACTCCCCTCGTACCCCGCGTCCTCCAGGCCAATCGCCGCCTCCGTCACCTTGAGCGCCCCGAAACAATCCAGCATCACCGCGACCTCGTTCGTCGCCTTTCCCCCGATGCTCGCCTCGTACGCCCCCGGGTGCGGTCCATGCGGTACCCCCGCCGGGTGGAGCGAGATGCTCCCCGGCCCCACGCCGCGTCGCGAGGTGAACTCCCCCCGCTGGTAGAAGATCACCTCGTCCACGTCCACGCTGGTGTGCGGGTAAGGGCAGGGGACGGCGTCGGGGTGGAAGTCGAGGGGGCGGGGGACGAAGCTGCACACGAGCGCGCCGCGCGCGGCGAAGCTGCCGTGAACCGTGGGCGGCAGGTGCACCTGGCCGACCCGGGGCTGGAAGGCGAGGACGGGCACGGCGAAGGGCCACACCGTCCCGTCCCAGCCAGTGACGTCGAGGGGTGAGTGGGGCTGCCTGCGGAAGCCGTGGAAGGTGCCGCCGCGTTTCACCAGGAGTTCGCGGATCCCCTCGTCCTGCGGAGGCTGGAGAACCGGGCGGCGGAAGTCGCGGTGATTGAACGGCGCGTCCATCCGCAGTTGCCCCAAGTCGTTCCGGAACTGCTTCGGGAAGCCGAGCCCGCCGAGCGCCTCGATGGAGAGCCAGCGCTGCGCCCCGGGGTCGGGGAGGAAGCGGTGGACGATCCCCTTCGGGACGTAGACGTAGTCCTCGGTCCCGAATCGGACGTCGCCGAGGACGGTGCGCAGCAGGCCGCCCCCCTCCGAGATGAAGTACAGGTCGTCGCCGTCGCCGTTCGAGAAGTAGACGGGGTCGGGGGCGCCGGGGGTGACGAGCGAGACCACCACGTCGTCGTTCCAGAGGAGCGGGACGCGGGCGTCGACGGGGGGGAGGGCGGAGGCGGGCAGGTCCTGGGTGCGGAAGTGGCGCTTCCGGAGCTGCGGCGGCGCGGCGGGGGAGGGGACCGTCCAGCCGTGGCGGACGTCGGCGGTCACCTGCTCGTGGGGGCGGTGGAGGTGGTAGGCGATCGTGTACGGGCCGTCGAATCCCTGGCGCGTGAGGCACTCCTCCCAGAGGAGCGCGCCATCCGGGCCGCGGGTGGCGACGTGGTGCTTGGGCGGGAGGGAGCCCTGCGTCATGCGGTCGATCACCGGGGGGGCAATAACCCCGTGGCAGAGGGGTTGCAGGGTGAATGGCGGGGAGGGCGAACCGCGGACCTTCCAGGGGGTCGCATCAGGTGGGTTACATTTACTCGATGAAGAAGGCCCGTAAGGCGAGGGAGCCCTCGAAAGCGTCGCTCCGTGAGATCCCGGAGATCGACTTCAAGACCGCCACGGTCCGGCCCAATCCCTATGCGGCGCGGGTCGCCGCCGACGGGATCATCCACGTCAGGCGCGGGCGGCCCAGGAAGGGCACCGAGACCGGCCTCACCGAGCCCCGGTCGATCCGATTTCCTCTCCCCGTCTGGAAGATGCTCGAGGCGAGGGCGCGGGCGGAGGGGCTACCGCTCCACTCGGCGCTCAGGGTGGCGATCCTGGAGTGGGCGATGCGGGGGGGGTAGGGGCTAATTTCCCTTGGCAGCGTTGGCGATACGAGCGTCGAGGGTCGCGAGCGGAGCGCCCAGGGCTCGCGCGAGCCATACATATGCACCGTCATATGCGGTCAGGCCGGTCTGCTCGGCAACCTCGAATGCGTGCAACGCCGGAACAGGATGCAGCCGCACGTCGAGTCGAGCCAGGAGGTTCAGCGCATTCACGGCCGCTGCCGGCACGATGAGTCGGCGCCGGACCTTCATGGCGGCCACGTTCGCGATCTCGTAGGGGAGCAACGACGGGGCCGCGAGGTCGGATCCTGCCAGCTGGGTGGCCAGGCTCTCCGCCCGCGGCTCGAGGAAGAGAAGCGCTGCGACGACCGAGGCGTCAACGACGACGAGCGACATTTCGCTCCTCTCGCATGCGGCGGATGAGCGAGGTCGAGCTCCCGCGGCTGGTGATCCCGGCGTCGCGTGCGGCCGCCAAGAGTTCGGCAGGGCCGAGAAGGCCAGACTCCTCCTCCCGGGCGGCGGCCTCGATCAGGGCGAGGAGCTCGCCCTGGAGCGACCTCCGATGCCTGCTCGCCCGCTTCTTCAGCTGGGCGACCACGGCCACTGGGGCATTCTTGATGGAAAGGGTCACGGTCATGGTTCCATTATGGCGCCACAGTGGCGCCATGGCAACCGAGGTGAGCCGTGGTCGGCCCCTCGGACGGTCTCCATCCTGCAAGCGTGGGGCCGAGTCGGGGTGGGTGGCATCGGGTTTGCTCTCCGGTGGGGAGGCGCGGGCGAATGCGATGTCCGTGGGTGGGAGTGCGGCCGAGATGCGGACCAGCGGACGAACGGCGGACCTTGTACGGGCAAGCCAGCACTGGCAAGACAAGGGAACGGTGGCAGGGTCGTTCGCGTGAGGTAGGAAGGGAGCGTGACGTGAAGAAGACTCCGATATTCACCCCGAGCAGCGGAAACGTGTTCCGGGATCTGGACCTGCCGTCTGCCGAAGAGGCGCTCGCGAAGGCGGAACTTGCCGCCCGGATCGCGGAGATCATCGCCGGGATGAAACTCACCCAGGCTGCCGCTGGAGAGGTCCTCGGGGTCGATCAGCCCAAGGTCTCAGCGCTCATGCGAGGTCGGCTCACCGACTTCTCGACGGACCGGTTGATCAGGTTCCTGACCATGCTCGGGCGCGACGTGGACATCGTCGTTCGGTCGAAGCGGTCGAGCAAGTGGCGGGGGCGGCTGCGAGTGGTCGCGGAGGGGACCCCATCATGAAGAAGTCCTACACAGTGCAGTTCACCAGGGACGTCGAGCCGGGGTGGTGGATCGTGACCGTTCCTGCCATCCAGGGATGCCGCACCCAGGCCCGCAGCATCGCCGAGGGGCGAAAGCGCATCCGGGAGGCGCTGGCCCTCTTCGTCGACGACGCCGAGGCCGAGCAGGCCACCCTGGACAACGACGTCCGGCTTCCCCCGGCGGTGCTGCGCCGGGTCCGGGCGGTCGCTGCCCAGCGGGAGATGGCGGAGAAGATGCGGGAGAAGGCCCAGGACGCCACCCGGGCGGTCGTGAACCAGCTCACGCGGGGGGCGGGACTATCGGTCCGCGATGCGGCCGAGATGCTCGGGATCTCCTACCAGCGGGTGCAGCAGTTGGCGGGGGGGCGGTAGGGGGCCCCGAGGTCTGACGCCGACGGGTTGCAATCGAGCGGCAAATGACTATCATGAATCATGTAACTATTTGCATGTTACAGTCGTGTTTCGTGAGTAGGTCCGGCGGAGAGTACGGGTCGTGAGCGCGTACCTTCTTGCCGATTTCATCGCTGCTTGCAGCAAGCCAGGCGAAGTGGTCCCCACGCGAGGCGCCATCCTCACCGCCAGGACGGATTTCGGTCTCGCAACCGGGACGGAGCTCCTTGGGTTCGTCTCGAGCGGGGGCCTCGAGCAGCCGACCCTCATCAGCACGAAGCCGTGGAAGAACAACCCCAACCCGTCGACCCGCATCGATGTCGACGCCTACGCCTTCTTCTCAGGAACGAGATTCGGGTACATCGCGTTCCTCCGCCAACCCGCGACGACGAAGTGGCTGGTGAAATCCTTCAAGAGAAACACCGAGCCCGACCCCCGGAACCTTTCCATGCTCGAAGCATTCCGCAAGAAGGGACTGATCCAATGACTTCAGCGATGACATGCCCGGCATGCGGCTCCACCGAAGTGAGTTCCTCGGCCAGCATCCAGGAGATCGCGGTCCCGTTCTCGGAGCCGGCCGTCGTCGACGAGGTCGTGGATGTCTGCCGCGTATGCGGAACGGAGGGCGACTTCCTCGATCGAAACCAGGCCCGTGTCGAAGTGGCCGTCGACGCAGCGACCAGGGAATCGGTGCGCCGGATGATCGATGGCCTGGGAAACCAGGGCATCACGATGGCCTACTTCGAGCGGGCGATGCGGCTGCCGCAGAGGACGCTCGCTCGATGGAAGGGCGGGGAGTGCTCATCCCCAGGTGTTGCCCTTCTGCGGCTCGTATCGACCTATCCCTGGCTGCTCGAGGTAGCCGACGACTCCTTCGACGCCATCGCTGCCCAGCAGAAGGTCGTCGAGGCGGCATCGCGGGTGCTGCGCGGAATGGTTCGTCGCCAGGAGGCGTACGGGCCGGTCCTGGCAGGGCAGCCGGTGTCTACGGTTAGCCAGCCTTCGGCCGGGCAGCCGATCTCCGCGACGTTCGTGCAGAGGTGACCATGTTGCTCGACTTCATCGTTTGCGACGACATCCGAAACGAGCAGGGAGACAAGTCGACTCTCGTGGGGGTTTACGGGGAGATCCTGCGGATTGCCCGGGCCGATGGCCAACCGGTTTCTTGGCCGGTGCTCCTGCCAAAACTCGGGGTCTTCCTGAGGACGAAGCCGGTCGGTGACTTCGCTCCCGACCGCTTCGTGCTGACCTACACGCACAATGGAGCCAAGATCGGTCGAGTCGAAGGCCCCATGGTCATCGTCGATCCGTCCCGCCCCTACACGATCGCGGCCGTAGCCGCCCCGTTTCCGCTTCCCGGGCCGGGGAAGATCCAGTTCCAGCTCTCATTCCAGAAGGGGGACATCACGAGGCAGGTCGTCATCGACCGCGCCGTGGTGATCGAGGTCGAAGGCGGGGAGGCATAGCCCCCCTCACCCCCGCCCCTCCTTCTGCTGCTCCCGCTCGATGCTCTCGAAGAGCGCCCGGAAGTTCCCCGCGCCGAAACCCTCGTCCCCCTTGCGCTGGATGATCTCGAAGAAGAAGGGGCCGGCGGCAGGCTCCTTGTAGAGCCCGGCCGAGTCCTTCAGGAAGATCTGCAGCATGTAGGAGCCGCGCGCGCCGCCGTCGACCAGGATGCCGAGGTCGCGCAGCGTCGGGATGGCCTCCTCGATCTTCTCCACGCCGATGCGGGTGAGCCGCTCGGGCAGCATGTCGTAGTAGCTGCCGGGGGTGGGCATGAACTCCACGCCCCGCTCGCGAAGGCCGCGGGTGGCGGCGAGGATGTCACCCACCGTGAGCGCCGCGTGCTGCACCCCGTCGCCGCGCAGGTCCTCGTGGAAGAGCTGGATCTGCGAGGCCTGGAAGTCGGGGCGCCAGGGCTCGTTGTTGGCGAACTTCACGCCGGAGTGCGGGTCGCGCATCACCACCGAGCGCAGGCCGGAGCTGTGGGCCTGCATCGCCGCCTTGCGCTGCCCGGCCACGTCGGAGGTGTGGAACTGCACCTCCCAGAACTCCTCGAAGCCGAGCACGTGCTCCATCCAGAGGAGTGCGGGCTTCATGGTGAGGAAGTTCGACGTCACGTGGTCGATGGCGCCGAAGCCGAAGCGGTTCGTCCCGCCCCGCGGCGTCGCGTGGCGCGGCATGTACGGGTAGAGCGCCGGGTAGTCGCGCCGTTCCACGAAGCGGAACTCGGTGTCGCCGAAGGGGGTGGTGATTCCGAAGCTTCGGAAGGTGCCGCCGTTCTCTGCGTGGGTCATGACGTCGGTCGTGGGCGTGCCGCCGCGCTCCTCCACGAGCCGGAAGGTCCGATCGATGTCGTCCACCTCGAAGAGGAGCATCCCCACGCCGTCGGGGTGCTTGCGCAGGAAGAGGCCGGCGTCGCTCGTGCCGGTGGGGAGCGGCTCCGAGACGAAGACCCGGACGTCGCCCGCCTCGAAGAGGGCGGTGCGCTGGTGGAAGACGGCGTCGAGCTCGGGCGAGGAGACCGCCGTCTCGGCGAAGTCCATCATCCGCGTGTAGAAGCGGCGGGAGCGCTCGAGATCGTGGACGTAGTAGTGGAGCGCTTCGAGGCGGCGGATGCCGATGGGGGCGGGGGGCATGCGCGGGTGTTAATCGACGGTGGGCGGGGGGGCTAGCCTGCCCATAGGGCGCCGACGGGGAGGGCGGCGAGCTTCGGTCCGAACGGAAGCGTTGCCGTGCCTGTGTAGAGCAGGACCCCCTGCACGAATGCCTTCCCGGCCGTCTCGGAGAGCGCACGCAGCCCTTCGAAGTCGGCGGAGGAGACCGTGGAGGCAGCCTTGACCTCGATCCCGACCACCCGGCCCCGGGCATCCTCCAGCACCAGGTCGACCTCGCGCCCTCCGTGGGTCCGGAAATGGAAGAGGGAGGGCCGGGAGTCGCTCCAGCTGCACTGCTTGATCAGTTCCGCGGCAACGAAGGTCTCGAGCAGTGGTCCGAGCAGGGTGCGGTCCCGCCGAAGGACATCGGCGCCGAGTCCTGCCAGGGATGCGGCCAGTCCGGAGTCCAGGAGGTGGACCTTGGGCGCCCGGACGAGCCGCTTCCCCCGGTTCGAGGCCCATGCGGGAACCGGCTGGAGGAGGAAGAGGGTCTGGAGGATCGCCAGGTAGCGCTCCAGCGTCGACGCCGGGATCCCCAGCGACCGGCCGAGTTCAGCCCGGTTCAGTATCGACCCGGTTCGCACCGCGGCGAGGTGGAGGAGGCGGCGGAGGGCGGCAGGCCGATCGATGTCGGCGATGTCCCGAACGTCCCGCTGGAGGAGGGTCGTCGCGTAGCCGTCGAAGAAGGCCCGCCGGCGCTCCGCACGAGGACGGGCCACGGCTTCCGGGAAGCCTCCTCGCAGGATGCGGTCCACGATGCCGTCCCCGCCGTCGCCTCCGGTGGCGGGCCGATCCCCGGCGAGCAGGGAGTCCACGAACCGCTCCCGGCGGCCATCGAGCTCACCCTGGGACAGCGGGTGAAGCGTGGCAATCTCCATGCGTCCGGCGAGTGACTCGGCCACCCTGGGCATTGCGAGCACATCGGCGGACCCGGTCAGCAGGAACCGCCCTGGGCTCCGATCCCGGTCGATGGCGGCCTTCATGGCGAGGAGCAGTTCGGGTGCTCGCTGGATCTCGTCGATGACAGTGCGGGAGCGGAGGGCCGCCAGGAACCCGGCCGGGTCGACCTGGGCAGACTCGAGCACCGAGGCGTCGTCCAGGGTCAGGTACCCCGTGCCCGCGTGGCCGGAAGCGATTCTCCGCGCGAGGGTCGTCTTCCCGGTTTGCCGTGCGCCGACCAGGAGAACGGCCGGGGTGTCGGCCAAGGCCTCCTCGACGACGGGGCGCAGGTGGCGGTCGAGCATGGGCTGAACATCCTCCATATCGTGGTGGAAAATCAACCACGACGTGGTGGATTTTCGTTCGGGTTGCCCTTGACCACCCGCGGGTCGAACGAGAAGGGGATGGGCGCCGCGATCTCCATGCGGGCGAAGGCCGGGTGGCGGGGGTTCAGGACGGCGTTCTCGTCGGTGGGGACGACGATCGACGGGACGACGAGGGCCAGCGAGCGGAGCGACGCCGCCCAGGCGCCGCCGAAGGCGCGGGCCGCGGCGGGATCGGTGACGTCCCGCCAGGCGGCGGGCAGGTCGGCAGCGGACGGGCGTTCCAGGAGCCGGGACGGCACGTCGACCGAGTAGGCGAAGAAGGGCCCCCGGAGGTGCTGCACGTCGGCATGGACGAGGAGCTCGAGGGCGGCGAGCGGCAGTGAACTGCTGGTGTAGACGACGGGCACGCCGGGGGGATTCCAGCGCCCCGGGTACTGGCGGGCCCCCTCGCCGTCGAAGGCCTGGGCTGCGGCGGCGAACCGGGAGATCCGCCAGAGACGCATCAGCCGTAGACCCCGAACTCGATCCGGCCGAGGACCTGCAGGACCTGGTCGGCGCCGAGGTCGGTATCGAGCAGGCGGACGGGGCGCTCCCCGCCGAGCGCGCGGTTCGGGGCGGAGAGCCAGTCGAGGGCGATGCGGCGGGTGCCGAGGACCCGCTCGGCCCGGGCGACGACGCGGAGCAGGCGCAGGACCCGCTCCGACTCGACGGGGCTGAGCCGGCCGGCGGCACGCCGCTGCAGGGTTCGGCTGCTCAGGTGGAGCATGTCCTCCACGTCCTCGAGAGAGAACTCGAGCGCGGCCGTGGCGCTGCGGAACGACGCGAAGGGGAGCCCTTCGCGGACGAGCGCGATGAAGTCCCCCTCGGTGCGGGGGGAGGCGCCGAGCGTCTTCCTGCCGCCGAGCAGGGCGAGGACGCCGGCCGACTCCGGGAGCGGGGAAGAGGGGGGTGGAGACATATGTCGGATGCTAACGCGACAGATGTCGTAGGGCAAGCCCGGGGGGAGGCGCGGTCAAGGGGCGGCGGGCGGCGACGGCGGCGCGTCCGGCTGCGTCTCCGGGGCGGCCGCGACGAACGCCGGCAGCGGCGCGCAGGAGGCCTCGACGCGGAGAAGGGTCGGGAGGTTCGACACGTCCACGCCGAAGCGGCGCGCCCCGTAGAGCTGGGGGACCACGAACAGGTCGGCGAGGGTGAGCTCGTCGCCGTGGCAGAAGCGGCCGGCGCCGTCCTGCACCGCCTCCTCCAGGCTGGCCATGCTCCGGGCGAGGAAGTGGGTGGTGAAGGCGAGGTCGTCGCCGGGGTGGCGCTCGCGGAGCCACTTCATCGTCGACGCGTTCTGGAAGGGCTGGACGGACGAGTTCACGTCCTCGGCGATGGCGCGGACGCGGGCCCGGGCGGCCGCGTCGCGGGGCAGGAGCGGCGGGGAGGGGTGGCGCTCCTCGAGCCATTCCAGGATGGCCATCGACTGGCGAAGGCGCAGGGTGCGGCCGTCCTCCTGGACCTCGAGGAGCGGGACCATGTTCATGGGGTTCCGGGCCCGGTGGGCGTCGGAGAACTGGGCGCCGGCGAGCAGGTCCACCGCGGCGTAGGTGAACGGGAGCCCCTTGTGGTGGAGCGCGATGCGGACGCGCCAGGAGCAGGAGGAACGCCAGTACGAGTGGAGGGTCGGGGTCACGGGGCGTGACTAACGGGGCGTGAAGGGCGCGGCAAGGCGCCGTCAAGGCTTCTTGCCACGTCCTCTGTTCCGCTGGGAGCGCTTCTTCTCGAGCTGCTGGACCTCCCGCACCGCATCCTCGAAGTGCTTCTCGGCATTCGACGGCATGGCGGCACGTCGCGCGGAGAACCGGTCGTATCTCGAGCTCGGCCTTCGCCACCGCATCGCCGTGGGACACCTTGCCGGCGTGCTGGAGGATCTTCCGTTCGGAGAGGCGCAGGAAGTCATCGAGCTTCGCGATCCAGTCGGCCATGTACATCGGCCTTCGGTTCAGGGCCTGGAGTTCGGCAAACTCGAGGTAGGCGTTCACGATCCGGTTGAGGGCCTCCAGTTCGTCGGCGGAGAGGTAGTTCTTGGCGATGACCACCTCGGCCCTCCGCGGGGCAGCGCCGGTCCAGCTCGTCAACCCCATGTTTGGCCGGGCCGCGTCGGCGCGTGAGGCGATGATCTCGGCCGCCGTGTGACCGTGCGCCGCCCAGTGCATCTTGTTCTGAATGGTCTTGAAGAGGAGCTGGGAGGATTCAACGCGTGGGTCGTAGTCGATGCTCGTCGCGTAGATCTCGAGAACCTTCTTCCAGAACAGCTTCTCCGACGACCGGATGTCGCGGATGCGGGCGAGCAGTTCGTCGAAGTAGTTGCCTGCTCCGGCGCGCTTCAGCCGCTCGTCGTCCAGGGTGAAACCCTTGACCAGGTACTCGCGGAGCCGCTGTGTCGCCCAGATGCGGAACTGGGTGCCGCGATGAGACTTCACGCGGTAGCCGACGGAGATGATGACGTCGAGGTTGAAGTAGGTGACCTGATAGGTCTTCCCGTCGGAGGCAGTTGTTGCAGATTCTGCAACGACTGCCTCGCGCCGGAGCTCTCCCTCGTCGAACAGGTTCGTCACGTGGCGGGAGATGACCGACTTGTCACGCTGGAAGAGTTCGGCCATCTGCCCGAGCGACAACCACGCGGTTTCTCCGTCGAAGCGCACCTCGACGCGCGTCTGGCCATCCTCCGCCTGGTAGAGGAGGAACTCCGCCTGGGAACCAGGCATGTTCGTCGAATCGATCACTGGCCTTCCTCTCGCCTCCAAGGGCTACACCGTGCCGCCCACGATACCCTCGACCCGCCAAGCCGCAGCCCCTGACGCCCTCGAGGCGTTTCACGTTGCATGGCGACCCCAGGCAGCGAGAAACGCTGCCGGTTCGAGGACCTGGGCCCCACGGTAGTGCTTCAAGTTCCGGAGGTCGGGGTCCTTCGACACGACGTGCGTTGCCGCTCCGGTGAACGCGGCCCAGCAGAACATGTCGTCCTTCGGGTCTGCCGAGATTCGTGGTCCGAGGGTGTCCTCGATGACGTCCGCAGCGGCGAACTCCACCAGGTCGAGCCACCCGGCTGCGTCGAAGCGGGGGTCGAACAGGTCGCGGTTCCGGGGCCTGTTCAGGGCCTCGAGGACCTCCTGCCGGATGGCGGTCGACGTCACGATCCGGAAGGCGCCGGCGCGAGCGAGGCGGACGATCTCCCCGGGGGCGCCCTCCGGGTTGGCGGCAGCGCTGAGCCAGGCCATCGTGTCGAGGACGACCCGCCACGGCCTCACCGCCGCTTGCCCCGGGCAGCCCGCTCGGCGCGGACCTCATCGACGGATGCGCGCAGCCGACTTTCGACCTCTCTCGACCCGTTGCGTGCGGTGGCCTCGCGCTGGAACGCTTCGAGTTCGTCAGCGCGGCGACGAGCGAACTCCTCCAACCGGCGCATGCGCTCGACGGGCACGATGGCGGCGACCTCGTCGCCCTTTCGCTCGATCACGAAGGTCTCGAACCGAAGGCGCACCCGGTCGAGCACGTCGCCGAGCTTGGCGCGGAGATCCATGGTGGAGATGTGACGGGAGGCGTCGGAAGGGGCGCTCATCTCTCGACTATAGCAACTATGATAGTTGCCCGCTCAGCCGCAGCCCCTTCACGCGCGCGAAGTCCTTCAAGTTTCGCGTGAGGAGGATGGAGTCCGTCGCGATGCAGGTGGCCGCGATCATGTAGTCGGCCATGCCGATGGGAAGCCCTTGCTCCTCGACCTGAAGCCGGAGCTCCGCGGCGATGCGGGCCTCCTCCGGCCCGAAGGGGAGGATGGTCATGGCCTCGAGGAGCGTGTCGACCGACTTCCGCTGCTTCTCGGTGCGGGCACCCGAGCGGATCTGGAACGCCGTGATGGCCGTGGTCGCGAAGGAGCCGGAGCGAAGCGCGAGTTCGACCCGGCGGGCGCCGTCGCCGCGGCCGCGAAGGAAGTCGATGAGGACGTCCGAGTCGGCGACGATCACCGCCACTTCTCCCGGAGCTGGGCCACCGACGTCTCGAGCGCGTCGCCATCCTCCGCGCTGAAGCTCCCCTGGAGGGCGAGCGCGTGGCCGACGGCTTCCCGACGGGCACGGTGCTGGGCCATGTAGAGGTCGAGCGCTTCGCGGATGAGGGAGGAGAAGCCCTTCTCGCCGCGTTCGGCGGCGAGCTTCAGGAGTTCGGCCCGGTGGGCGTCGTCGATCTCGACCGTGGTTCTCACGGGGAATAATGTACATGCATGTGCATGGCATGGCAAATGGAGAGGCCCCGTCCGGTCCACAGGAGGAGGGGCGGCACAGGGGTTGCTCTGTCGGGGAGGAGGCGTGTGACGGCGGCGTGGGCACGGCGATTTTTCGAGGGAGGCGGACGATGCGCGGACGTGCGGACCGAAAGATGACCGAGCAGGAGATGACGCGGCGGCTCAGGGAGGCGGCCGCGTCGGTGGACAGGTCGTTTCTCCCAGGCGAAACGGCGGTGACCCGGGTCCTCGCGACCCGGTCGTGCACGGTCTACTACGAGCGAAATCCGGCCGGCCGGTGGGTCGTGAGCGTTCCGGAGATACGGGGGTGCCGCCGGGTAGGGCTCAGCCTCTCGGACGCGCGCAGGCTCATCCAGGAAGCCCTGGACCTGTTCCTGGGGGCGGAGGCGAGGACGGTGAAGGTCCTGGAGGAGATCCGGTTGCCGGAGGAGTTGAAACAGGCGTCCCGGGAGGCTGCCGAGGCCCGGGCGAAGGCGGCGCGAGCCCAGGAGGAAGCGCAGGCGCTGACCCGGGATGCGGTCGCGAAGATGGTGAACGGGGCCCGGTTGTCGGTGCGAGACACCTCGGAGTTGCTTGGGATCTGCCGCCAGCGGGTCCAGCAGCTGGCAGACCCTGGCGAAGGTAGCTTCCGGTAGCTACAATCGCGGCATGCGAACCGTGGGGCTAAAAGTTCTCAAGAACAAGCTCGCCGAGTACGTGCGCATCGCGGCCGCGGGGGAACGGGTCCTCATCTCCGACCGGGACCGGGTGGTCGCGGAGCTGGTTCCGCCGGACCCGGGCCGGGCCGAGACGGTGAGCGATGCCGTCCTCGCTGCCCTGGTGCGGGAGGGGGTCATGACACCGGCCCTGTCGCCGGGGCGGGGGCTCACGGTGGATCGCCCCGGGGGAAGCACGCTGAAGCAGGTGCTCGCCGGCCTCGACGCGGACCGGAGCGAACGGTGATCTACCTCGATGCGTCGGTGGTCCTCGCGGAGCTCTTCGCGGAGGACCGCAGGCCCTCGCCCGGCTTCTGGAAGAACCCGTTCGTGTCGAGCCGGCTCCTCGAGTACGAGATCTGGACGCGCTTCCACGCGAGCGGGGCGGCGGCGAGGCACGGGGAGGCGGTTCGGCAACTCCTCTCCGCGGTGAGCTTCCTGGAACTCGCGCCGACGGTGCTCGCACGGACGGTCGATCCATTCCCCGCTCCGGTCCGCACGCTCGACGCCCTGCACCTCGCGACCGCGCTCTACTTCGCAGAGCGGCAGCGAAAGCGTCTCGAGGTCGCAACGTATGACCTTCGGATGGCGGCCGCGGCGCGAGCGGTGGGGCTCGAGGTCGTCGAGCCGTAGCGGGCCCCCGCCCCCGCCCCCCGCCCGCCCGGCTACCCGGCGACGACCCGCTGCTCGAGCCGTCCGAAGACGCTCCGCCCCTGCGCGTCGAAGGCCTCCATCGCCACCCGGTCGCCGGCGCGGAGGAATGGGGTCTTCGGCTGGTGGTCGGCGGAGTGGATGATCTCGAGCATGCGCCGCTCGGCGAGGCAGGAGATGCCGCGCTTGGGGTCGGCGTTCGAGACGGTGCCGCTCCCCAGGATGGTGCCGGAGGTGAAGGCGCGGGTGTGGGCCACGTGGGCGAGGAGGTCGG
Source organism: uncultured Anaeromyxobacter sp. (assembly GCA_903904005.1). Classification (GTDB taxonomy): domain Bacteria; phylum Myxococcota; class Myxococcia; order Myxococcales; family Anaeromyxobacteraceae; genus CAIOAK01. Next base: position 1,118 of record CAIVAR010000075.1, on the reverse strand, counting down.
CGAAGGAGAAGTGCATCTCCGGCCCGGTCTCGAGATCACCGACGACGCGGCCGTTGTGCCAGACCTTGAACTGCAGCCAGGCGCGGCCGTCGTGCCAGGCGCCGCCGAGCTCGTCGGGGGTGGCGACGAAGGGGGCGAAGGCGGTGGCGGGCTTCGACTGGAAGAAGCCGAAACCCTTCGCGAGCTCGTTCGCCACCAGGTTCCGGAGCGTGCAGTCGTTCGCGAGGGTGACGAGCCGGACATGGTTCATCGCCTCCTCGGCGCGCGTCCCGAGCGGAACGTCGCCGAGAACGACGGCGATCTCCCCCTCGAAATCGAGCCCCATGAGGGGGTCGGCGAGCTGGATGTCCTCGCCGGGCCCGAGCAAGACGCCGCTGCCCCCCTGGTAGACGAGCGGGTCGGTCTCGAGCGAGGCGGGCAGGTCGGCGCCGCGGGCCTTCCGGACGAGTCGTACGTGGTTCAGGTAGGCCGAGCCGTCGATCCACTCGTAGGCACGCGGCAAGGGCGCCATGAGCTGCCCCACGTTGACCGGATCGGTCGCCACGCGCCCGTTCTCGAGGTCGGCGTCGAACTCGCGGAGCTTCGGCTCCACCTCGTCCCAGCGGTCGAGCGCCTGCTGGAGGCTCCGGGCGATGTGGGAGGCGTCGGCGAGGCGCGTGCCGTCCGACCGGACGATGCAGAGCTTGCCGTCGCGGGTGCCGTCACGGAGGGTGGCGAATCGCATGGGGCGAAGAATGCCACAGACGACGGAGCCTTCCAGGGCTCTTGCGGACCCGCACAGGTAGCGTAGGTTGGGGACATGAGCCAGGAGGGGATACCCCCGAAAGGGGATGCGCTGCGTCGGGCCCTGCAGTGGCTCGCCGAGCAGCGGGTGACCGACCCGAAGGCGTCGCGCGCGAAGCTCATCTCCGAGGCGGGGCAGCGATTCGACCTCTCCCCGGCCGAGGAAGAGTTCCTCTTCGGCAACTGGAAGGAAAGCTGATGGCCCTCGAATGGAAGCGCATCCTCTGCCCGGTCGACTTCTCCGATGCCTCGAAGAGCGCCCTCCAGGTCGCCTCCGAGCTCTCCCGGCGGTTCGACGGTGAGCTCACGGTCTTCCACGCCTATCCCCTCCCCGG
>CAIVAR010000074.1 GCA_903904005.1 uncultured Anaeromyxobacter sp. | reverse complement strand
GATCACCTTGGCCGAACCAGCCTCGCCGACGCGGTGCGCCACGCGATCACCTTGGGCGAACCAGCGGCGATCACCATGGCCGAACCAACCCCGATCAGCTTCGCCGAACCACGCCCGATCACTTACGCCGGTCCGTTACACTCAGGCGCCGCGATGGCCGAAAAGTCGTCGTCGCCCTGCACCACCACGTCTTCGACGTCCCGCGCGACGAGAACCTGGGGATGAGGCTCGGGAAGTACATCGGGCTATGGGGGCCCCTGACCAACGCCGGTTCGCTCCTGGAGATTCTCGGGCGGCATGGCGTCAGGCTCGTCTTGACCGGGCACTCCCACATCGACCGGAAGCGGACGGTTGTTCGCCGGGGAACTCGAATCACTTGCGTGATCGGGGGGTCGACGATCCAGCCAGGGCAACCTGCCGACGACGAGCCAGGGACCCTCTACGACTACGGAGTCTTCGATTTCGTGGCCGGGGAACTGGTGTCGGACGGCAGGGTCGATCTCGACTAGGGGTGGGGTGACGGGGAGTGGTCCTGATCTTCTCCGACCAGCCCGAGATGGCCCTGGCTGCCGTTGCCTACGGAGTTCCTGGGATGCGATTCCTGCCCCGCCAGCCACCGCACTCTGGCGCCGCGCACCGCCAACCTACGCTGCTGGACACGCAGCCGACCACGTGGACGTGCCTACCGCAGTGGGGGCACTCAAGGACCCGTCGAATTCCTCCCCGACAAGTAGGGGCGGCGACCCAGGCGATCCGAACGATGGCCTGAATACCCAAGGCCTCGACCGTCACGAACTCGAGGGAATCGAATACTGTAGGCCTGTAACGCATCCGAACGTCTCGAAGGGTGACGCGCGGCACGGTGTCCCGGTAGACCGCCATGGCCTCTACACCGCGCCCACCCTGACAGTCTCCGCATGGTTGATCAGGATGACGTTGGGGCGAGATCCTCCGTGCGATTCGAGCCGGTGGGCAAGCGCCAAGCGGTCGAGACGGGTAACGCACCCCCGCAGAGCTTCATTCAGCGTCCTGACGCCTTGAAGGTCAGCTCCGCTCACACGCTCCGCCAAGATCGCCTCCAGCAAGGCCTGGAGAGTCCGTTCCGTCGCAAGGGCTTTGGCCAGGACGCGAAGGCGCACGCCGTCTCGGTCACCGCCGACGAGCGCCTCGGCAAGACTCCGGGCGTGTTCAACCGCGCGTGTGGCATCGCCAGCTACGAGCTTCTCGAGCGCGAGGGCGTCGAGCGGCGCCAGGGACAGGCTTCTTGGGCCATCTAGGCCCCCGTGAACTACAGCCATGGGCGCTGTCACGGACTCAGCACCTCCGGGTCGCCGCACCACATTCCCACGGGAATGACCGATTCCGGGGTCCAGCGCTGGGTGCGGGGGTCGATGACGAACTCCTGGGGTCCCATCTCCTCGCGTAGGTAGTCTGCTACGTCCCACGGAATGAACGTCCGGAGCAGGAGCATTTTGCCGAACTCGATCTCGCTGGGATGCTCGCGCCAGTAGCCAAGTTCCACGGCCCGGTCGATGGACTTGTAGAAAAAGTACTGGATGAGGAACTCGCCTCCCACAGCCCTCAAGCTGAGATCGTCTCTCTTGGCGAGGAAATGGCGTGCCTTCTGCTCAACCAGGTCGGCCTCCCAGGGGCCGTGCTCGCGGAACCCCAACTCCTGGAACGCGGAGATTTTTACGGGGTGAATGGCGGCGTGAATGCGCTCGTCGCGGTCGAGGGCTTCGCGGATCTCATCGTCGAGGGTGTAGTACTCGCCGGGCTCGAGGACGTTGGTCGTGCTGATGCACGTCGGGCATCTGATGGTTTCCATCTAAAGAACCCCCTCAAGGAACTTTGAGATCGCGGTCTCGAGGAGGCTGCGGGATGACACGCGGTGCCCGGCATCCTGCGACAGCGCAAAGCGCCGCGCCTCGAACTGCTGGAACATGGGGAAGGGGATCCGCGCGGATACACGCACGCGGGGCGGCTGGTCGGTGACTGGTTGGTCCATCCTAAATACTAGGGCATCGGTGCCATGGAACCACGAGCACTCGGATCGATTTTCCTCGAGACACTTCATGGCTCCGATTGCTTCAGACTCACCTAGAGAAGCCGTTGCAACCGTTGCGAAAGCCGGATCACGAGTGGCACACAGGAATTGCCACTTAGCTTCGGGCAGTTAGCTCCGGTTAGGGGCTCCCGTTGCCGGTTGCCACCCCCAGCCCGTCTACCCTGTCTCCCCACCGCATATACTCTTCTCTGCCTTCTCTTCCTTACTTCTCTATTTTCTTCTATTTATTGGCAAGAAGAAGAATGATCGTAGATAAGTATATGGAAAGTCTATCTCTTTTACGTTGCCAAATTCACTATACGTACGGCAATAGCACGGCACTCATAGCCACGCATTGGCAACGCGCAGCCGCTCGAGGCGTAGGCGAAGGCTGGAGTGGTAGGTCGGCGCGCCCGTGCCGTTAGAGATCCTTGCCGCCACAATCAACGGTACAAATAATAATCAAGAAAAGTGAAATAGTACCTTGCAGTCGACCACGTGAATTCTTACTATCATTGCAAGGAGAAGCAATGATCAACTTAGACAACATGACCGACTTCGAGAAGGCGCGGGCATACGAGCGCGTCACCCTGAAGGCGCGGAAGACCGGCCGGGAATTCGCTCAGAGAAGGGCCGCCAAGCTCCGCGTACTAGAAGGGGCTGTCGACCTGCAAGGCTGGGGTGAGGAGCAGTGGAGAGAGTGGGATCGCGAGTTAGACGAAATGAAACGTAGCGTGTTGGGTAGCGGGTGTTTGTAACGACCGAAATACTCAGTGGCAGGCCACCAAACAAGAAAAACGCATAGAATGACGTCGTAATGAAGTTAGCACCAGCAACTTCTCTCACCCATATTACGCACTTCGAATAACACCATTGAACGTCCCCATTCTTTGAGCCAGCCGTAGACGCTGGCCGCGAAGAAAGTCCTTCCCTGGGCCGGAAAGGCAAGACATACGGGTGTTCCGAATTGATCGGAACCCTGCCTTTTCGACCACCGGTGGCGGTGGAAGGACGTACGGGTGTCACACTTATCGGAGCACGCATCAATCCTTGGCTTAAATGCAGTAGTGGCTAACGACCACGCTGGTGATACGGCGCAAGCCGTCGCAGAAGTGGTCCCTATTGCGTACATCCCCGCGCCTGAGAACCCTCCCCGGGCTGAATTTGACTGCGTAAAAAAGACCCTCCTCATCTGCGGGGGTAACGCCTCGAACCAGAAGCCCAACAACACAATTCTGGCCCAGGCCGCCTTCGAGTCCCCGGAGGAGTTCGCCGCCAGCCTGAACAACCGCCCGCTCGGTTCCCCCGCCGAGCACTTCCTCTGCGGGATGTACGCAGACGGCAAAGGCCGCGAAGAGGGGTCCGAGCCCGAACTGATGTGGGGCATTGCCCTCGACTTCGACGTTCTTGATCACCACAAGGACGCGAACGGCAACGGCAAGATGCCAGCTGCCCTACGAGAGAAGGCCGAGGACCTGATCTTGGCCGGGGACATGCCCGGCAACGCCGTCTACCTGACCCCTGGCGGCATCAGGCCCGTTGTCATCTTCAACAGGCCGGTGAGCGTAGACGCTTGGCGGCGATACTCGGCGTACTACGAGACGGTTGCACGGGAGTATCTGAAGCGGACGGGGCTTGATCAGGACCTGAAGTTCGACGGGTGCTCCACCCGACCCAAGCAGCCGTTCTACACGCCACGCAGCCTGGTCAAGGGCGCCCAGCGCGAGGAGGTCGTTGATGTTCTGACCTTCGAACCCACCTACGTCTCGGACCTAGAGAAGCTGGCGCCTTCGGCCTCAGCTTCGTCAGCTCCGGTGGCAGCCTCATCTCCCTCGAAGAAGTCCAGGGCTGCCAAGGCCAACGGCACCCTCGCCGCCGCCGTCGAAGCCTACAGGGCAGACCACAAGCTCTCGTACCTCCCGAAGAAGAACCGGATGCGGAACTGCCCGGTTTGCTTCATCCACGCTCCGGGACACGGCAAGCGGACGTCTATGCGGGTGGAGGACAACGAGGAACGCTTCGTCTGCTTCGGGGACACCCACAAGACAACCGGCATCGGTAACACGGGAGACAAGGGCGCCTGGGTGTTCGACGCGCTCGACGTCGCCGTCTACGAACTGCACGGCGCCTCGGCCTCCAAGGAAGAGCACGGTAGACGCCGCATCGACCTGCTGGTGGCGACGGGGTACCTGAAGACCATCCGTCCCGACCGTTTGGCCACCGACCTCGACGGTCAGATCATCCAGCCCGACACCGAAGCCAAGGTCGACTACTGGGCGGCGTACAGAGCGGCCGAGAAGAAGTGGCTGGCTGACAACACACCCACCTGGCCCCCGAAGGCTACCCCCGGCACCTGCCCCGCCTGCGGCGCTATCGGTACTTTCTACACGGAGGACGGGGCCACCTGGACCTGCCTCAACCCGGCGCACCACAGGTCCAAGGCAGGTAGACCCGGCAAGCCGCCGCTGGTCGGGTGGGGCGGTGACGTCTGGGACTTGGCATGCGCCGCCAAGCGCGGGAAACCCAAGACCCGCACCCAACTTCTCAAGGAGGGCGAGTACCTCGATGCCGGGTGGAAGCCCGCGCCGGCGGGATCAGAACCGCACAAATGGGCATACGTGGAGGAATGCCTCAGGGAGGGGAACCCCTGGTGGCAGTACGACACTGAGGCAAAGGCATGGGTTCGCCACACCGCGATGGCCATGCAACTGCTCCTTGGGCTGGGAAGCAAGGAACTCGACGACTGGCAGCAGCACGTCCACGTCTGCCAGGGTCAGGTGAAGATCTGGGGCACTCCACCGCTCGTCGTGGAGCAGAACGGTGCGCGCTGGGTGACCATGAAGAACGACCCCCTGATCCAGCCGGAGGGCGACGTCAGCCTCATCCAGGACACCATCTTGGCGGTCTGGCGGAGCATCACGAACAACAACCCCGCCGCCTATGACTTCGCACTGGGCTGGGAGTCCTACGCGTACCGGGCCTATTGGTACGCCAGCACGGGCGAAGACCCGGACGGACTCTTCAAGGGCAAGCCTCGCCGCCCCATCAGCATGCGTACGATGCCGCTCTTCTGCGGCAAGCAGCAGGGCACCGGCAAGAACCTGTCCCACGACTGCGTGCTCCGGGACCTCTACGGGCGCAAGCAGTACCTCAAGCTCGACAACGAGGACCTGGGGTCGGTGCACACGGCCGACTACCGAAATATCGTTCGTGCCTTTGGCGACGAACTTCTCGCCCCCGACGACGTGATGCAGAAAGGATCGAAGCAGGTCGAGAAGACGAAGAAGCTGATCACAAATTCGCTCATCGACGTCCGTCGGATGTTCAGGGACAAGATCCCGGTCGATGTTTGCTACTCGATCAGCGGCGCCTCCAACAACGTCGCCAGGCCGGTCGCCATCGACAGCGAATTCGACCGGCGGTTCAGCGTCATCGCGACCACCAAGATCAGGCTACCGACATACCTGGGGCCGATGATCGAGGCGGATGCCGAAGCGCATGGCCCGATGCTCCGAGCGTTCGCCAAATTCCTCCTCGAGTGGCCAGTGGCGAAGCTAGTACGCCCCGGGCAGCAACTCGTGACATCGCTTGGCCGCGACATCGCCGAGGCGACTTCGTCGTCCGTCGACGAGTTCATTCGCGAGATCCGGCGCTACGGAGTCGATGCCGTCATCGCCGATGCCTTTGCCAGCCAATTGATGGAAGGGCCGCCGACCGGCCTTGAACTTCGATGGATGTTCCTGCGCGGCACCCGGTTGGAGGCGGGGAAGTACCAACTTCTCTCGGAAGGCGAGCACGCCGGCGAGAACGCCCACACCCGGGCGGCGATGGCCTTCGTGTCCACGGCGGGCCTCTTCAGGGCGTACGAAAAGTTTGCCAAGGAGGGCAACGGCAAGGGCGTGACCTCGAAGTCGGGGTTGCTCACGGCGCTCAAGGACGCCTTCGACATCCCCGACGACCACCACAAGAAGAAGAGGAACGTTGGCAGTCCGATCATTCAAAGCGCCGTCGAGTGCACGGGGCCGTTTCCGACCTCCAACGACTCCGGCATCCAGAAGCGGATGAAGGAAGAACTGGGAGAGAGCCTGGCGGCATGACCTCCGCTCCGCCATCCTGAGGGACTGGATGTGGGCAAAGCAGGACACCGCACGGGCGGGGTCGGCATGTGGGTGGAGCACGCGCCGTTGGATGCAGCAGGACTGCTGCGGCGCTGGGGACCAGGAGTAGACCCTTTGCTTTCAGGGCCTTGCGTCCGACGAGGCCCATCGGGCACCGGCGGACTGTCCGACTTCAACAGCAACTCCTGGACGCAGCCTCCCACGGCTCGTGCGCTGCTTCAAGCCCCCGCGCGGGACTCGACCTCATTAAAATTTTCGGTGGGTCGACGTGAGGACCGGCGTCGCGAAAAGCCTTGTGCCTCAGCACTTGCGTGCGTTCGCGCACGCTCAAATCACGGCAAGAATTTTACCGGTAAAATGCAAACGCCGCCCCGGCGTGTCGATTTCCTGCAGCGCGCGACGCGAATTCTTACTTTGATCATGAGCGCGCAACATGGGCGCGTGACGGCAACATTTCCGGCTGTTCTCTCACCGCAGGCCTGGACTTGAAGTCCCAGCAACGGCGCCAAGCGCGCTGGCAGAGGTCAGTGGACCTCGCCCTGGGGCAGGAACGAAATAGCAATGTCGAACGACAGCTCGCTGGGTATCGAAGAGTCACTTCGCCGTATCGTCCGGGAGGAGATCCGCACGGCTCTCGCCGAACTCCGGCCCGTAGGTTCTGATCCGATCCCCATCGATCAGGCGGCCGAGCGCCTCGGGGTTAGTGTGAAGACCTTGCGGAGGATGATCGACGCCGGCGAGATCACGGCTCTCCGCATCCGCAAGAAGATCCTCATCGACATGGAGCAGTTTCGCGTCTCGGAACGCGTTACCCGATTGGCGCGCGATCTCTCGCTGCAATAGGATCTCTGGATGGCGAAGCGACGGCGGTGGGGTGGAGGTTCCGTCTACCAGGAGCCCAACGGCAACTGGGCCATCAAGTGGCGGAACGCCGACGGGGACCGTCCCTACAAGGGAGGCTTTCGGTCCCGCCTGGAAGCTGATCGGGTGCTGGCGAGCATCTTGGGCGCGAAGGCCGACGGGCGAGCGGGCATCGCCCCGGATCCATCGGCCTTCCCTACCCTCCAAGAGCAGTTCGATATCTGGATAGAGCGACGGAAGAAGACTCACGCAGCATGGAACGACGACCGTTCCCGCTGGAACTGCCACCTGAAGAAGCACGTCGCGCACCTTCGCCCCGCCCAGGTCACGCCAGCCGTCATCCGGCAGGTTGTGGAGGACCGAAGATCTGCCGGTCTCTCGAAGCAGACGTGCCAGCACGTCGTCCGTCTCCTCTCGACCTTCTACACGGACCTCTGCGAGCGCCCCAAGGAAACCGGTGTCTCTTCCAACCCGGTCAAGGCGCTCCCAAAGTCGACCCGCAAATTGGTGAAGCCCGACCACAACCCGGCAACCACGCCCTACCTCAAGTCGGACGCGGTCATCGCCGAGGTATACGCCGCCCTTGAGGACCCCGTCCGAACGGCATTCGCCATCGGTGTCCTGTCCGGGCTGCGCCCAGGCGAGATCCGGGGCCTGGAGTGGAAGCACATCGACTTTGACAGGAAGATGATCCTCGTGCGGCAGCAGGTGGTGGACTCGAAGCTCTGTCCTCCCAAGGACGGTGACCCCCGGGACGTCCCCATCTTCGACGATCTGATGCCGGAATTGCTCCGCTTCAGGCATCAGACGGGAGGCGAGGGCTTCCTGTTCGCGCCGAAGCAGCCTGGACGGAAGGCGGGCAAGAACGGTACACGTTCCAGGTTCATGCGCCCGAACACCCTCAACGACGCTCTCGATCTGGTTCTCGGCAAGATGAAGCTCGAGATGACCTGGTACGAAGCTACGAAGCACACCTTCGCCTCCCACTTTCTCATCAACGGGGGGTCCATCGAGCGCCTGGCGGTGATCTTGGGTCACTCCACGAGTGAAGTGACCAAGGTCTACGGCCACCTGACGACAGAACACATCACCGATCAGGACCGGAAGCGCTTCAGCCCCTTATCGGTCAGAATATGGTCAGATAGAGCCATTTCCAAATCCGAAACATCTCTGAATTCATCAATGTTATAGGTACTTTGAGGCGCTAGCTCAACTGGCAGAGCATCGGCCTTTTAAGCCGGTGGTTCCGGGTTCGATTCCCGGGCGCCTCATCAAAGTTCAGCACCGATCCGTGGGGGAGAAGCGCCCATCTCCCCCGCGGATCTCCGTCGTCAGGACCGCCCGCGTTCGCGGGGGCCCCAGATGGCCCCGGGGCGTGCCCGCGCCGGGCTGGTACCGTCGAGGTCCTGGCATCGGAGGCTCGCATGCGCCTCGTCCGAATCCCCGCTCTCCTGGCGGCTCTGTCCATCCTCTGGCTCGCCGGCTGCGGCAGCAGCGTCCCGCCGGCAGCGCCCATCCAGGTGGTCTTCTTCTCCGACGTCCACTTCGACCCGTTCTATGACACGCAGATCTTCGGTGCGCTCGTGGCCGCCCCGGCGGAGGAATGGGAGAGCATCTTCGAGCGATCGACGGTCACCGCCGTCAGCATCTGGCCCGCCGAGACCAACTACCCGCTCCTCGTGAAGGCCCTGGCAGCCGTGGGGGAACGGAGTGCGTCGTCCCCGTTCCTGATCTTCGGCGGCGACATGCTCACCCATTCCTTCTCCGACACGTTCTACAGGCTCTACCAGGCGCCGGACGCGGCCGCGATGCGACAGTTCAAGATGAAGACCGTCTCGTTCTTCGCACGAAAGGTGCGGGCGTCCGTCGGATCCACCCCGGTCGTCTTCACCCTGGGGAACAACGACGCCTACGAGGCCAACTACATGCTCGAGCCGAACGGGGCCTTCCTCGCCGACACCGCCGACCTGCTCTACCGGGACCTCCTGGCCGGGTCGGCCGACCTCGCCAGTTACCGGCAGACGTACACCGCCGGTGGCTACTACGCCGCCGAACCAGCGGGCGGGAACCTGATCGTCGTCGGACTCAACAGCATCTTCCTCTCCCCGAGATCCGCACCGGGCATCGAGGGGGCCGTGCAGGCCGAACTCGACTGGCTGGAGACCACGCTGGCTGGCGCGAGCCTCTCCGGCAAGAGGGTGTGGATCGTGATGCACATCCCGCCCGGCGCCGACATCTTCACCACGAAGGACCTGGTGGATGCCCAGGGCCAGATCGGCAGCGCGGCGATGGGCTGGAAGGCGGACCCCCAGGCGCGATTCCTCCGCATCCTGGCTGCCTACCCCGAAATCGTCTCCGCCATGTTTGCCGGCCACACCCACATGGACGAGTACCGGCTCCCGTTCGGCCTGCTCGAGGTGTCTCCCTCCGTCAGCCCGGTCTTCGGCAACGACCCCGCCTTCAAGACCTTCACGGTTTCCGACGGAGGAGACCTTCTCGACTATACGTCCACGAACCTCGCCCTCGGGCGCACTGACGCGACCTTCGCCACCTCCTACACCTTCTCCACGACCTACCCGGTGAGCGGGATCCTGCAGAGTGCCCTCCCTCGACTCTTCCCCCTGCTCGTCTCCTCGCCTGCGCTGGAGGCCAGTTACCGGCTTCGCTACTATTCCGGCCACGACGCGGCGAGCCCCATCACCGACCGGAACTGGCCGGTCTACTGGTGCGGGATCGCGGCGATGGCGGAGCGGGACGTCGTCGACTGCGTGAACGGGTACTGAGAATGCGCAGTGTCGGGGCTCCGGTCTGGACTCGATTCGGTCGGACCCCTGAGCCATCCCCTCATTTCAGATGAGCCCGAAGACTTCACGAAAGACGGCGTGCCCGCGGAGGAGTTCTCCGAACTTGGCCATGAGGGGCTCGAGCATGTCGAGCTTCATCTTGGGGAGGGCGCCGTAGTGCATCAGG
>CAIVAR010000073.1 GCA_903904005.1 uncultured Anaeromyxobacter sp. | reverse complement strand
GACCTCATGGACGACCTCGTCGTCGTCGGGGGTCTCGTTCCTTCGCTCCTCATCGACCAGGGGCGCTACCGAAGCCTCACCGGGCGTCTCCGCGATGCCGGGTTCGCGATGGACCGGAACGAGGAGGGAAACGCAACGCGTCAGAGATGGAGGATCGCGGGTCCCAGGGCAGTCACCGTCGACTTCCTCATCCAGCCTTCACTTGCTGGGGACAGGGGTGGCTCGCTCCGCAACATCGAACCCGATTTTGCTGCGATCATCGCGCCAGGGCTCGCGCTCGCCTTCGAGGACCGCCAGCGGGTCACCATCGACGGCCGGACCCTTCTCGGCGAGAAGGCGTCCCGGCAACTCTGGATCTGCGGCGCGGGGGCCTTCGTGGTGCTCAAGGCGCTCGCGTTCGACAGCCGAGGCGAGAACAAGGACGCCTACGATCTGTACTATGTGGTTCGCAACTTCGGGGCAGGCATCGTCGACCTGGCGGAGAAGATTCGTCCCCTGCTCCGGGACGCGGAAGCGCAGAGGGCGCTCGCCATCCTCCGACGGGACTTCCTCGACCCCGAGGGCGTGGGGCCGCGTCGCGTCGCGGATTTCCTGGTCGGTGGTCCCGATGACGACGTTCAGGCGGACGTCGCTGGCTTCGTTTCGCTGCTCCTCGACCGGTGTTCGTAGCCCCCGCCCGCGACCTCTCGCATCCACGAGACATCCCGCCGGGTCGTCACGGTGCAGGTCCAGGTCGCCGCGGGTGCGAGCGGACGCGTGAGCGCGAATGCCCGAGGCGTGAAGAGCGCCACGTTCGCGCCGCCCTTCGGATCGCGTGCCGACGTGAACCGGAAGAGCTCGACCCCGGCAGCCCGCATGTCCGAGCCCAGTTGCTGCGTCTGCGCGTACGTCGTCTTCGAGGAGAAGCGGCGGATAACGGAAGCAGGTCGATACCCGTCCATACAACGTGGTACGCTGGGCCATGGCCAAGCAAGAGATCATCCCGATCCGGGTGACCCGAGCGGACCGGGCCGCGCTCCGGGCAGCCGCTGGAAGCCGGCCCGTCTCGACGTGGCTCCGCGAGCTGGGGCTCGAGGAGGCCCGTCGCCAATCATCGGTGCGCACCGTTGCCCGCCTCATGGACGAGGCACGGTCGAGCGGACCCGGACTGGGCGAGGAAGAGGCCGACCTCCTGGCCGACGAGGCGAAGCACGCAAGCCGTGGGGCCCGCAGGAAGTGACGATACGGGCGGTGGTGGACACGAACGTCGTCGTCTCCGGCCTGCTCGCGCCCTCCGGGAAGCCGGCCAGCGTTATCCGGGCCGCGGGGGTCTCGTTCCGCCTCGTGTGGTCCCCTGGCGTCGTCGCCGAGTGCCTGCGCGTCATCGACTACCCCCGGGTCGCCAGGATCCTGAAGCAAGCGGGGCGTCACGAGCAGGCACGGGAAGTCGTGCGCGCCCTCGCGGCTGGCGCAGACATGGTCGCCGAGGAGATGCTCCCCCGGGTGGCCGTGGTCAAGGCAGACCCGGACGACGACCTGCTGCTGGCGACCGCGCTGGCCGGGGGCGCCTCGGTCGTGGTGAGCGGCGACCGGCGTCATCTCCTGTCGCTCGGCGAGTTCGCCGGTGTCAGGGTCATCGATCCAGCGACCTTCCTGGTCGAGATCGACCCCCTCGCCTCCAGCGTCCGGGAAGCCATGGCCGCCTATGCTCCGGCGCGCTCGTCGATGGTCCCATCGCTCCACGACCCCGCGAGCGGCCGCATCGACGCCAAGTTGGTGGCTGCCTACCTCGACGTCCCACTTTCCGCGCTCGCCCGGGCGGTGGGCAAGGACTACAAGGCGGTATTCAAGAGCCCGTGTAGCGCGGCGCTCCAGGCTCGCCTCGCGCCGATTCACCGCGCGGTGGTCGCCATGGAGCGGATTTTCGGCAGCCGCAGCAGCGCCCTTGCCTGGCTGAATAGCCCGAACGGAGAACTGGACGGCAGGACGCCCCTCTCGGTCGTCATGTCCGGCAGGGCTGAGGTTGTCGCCGACATGCTGGAGGGACTCCTGGCAGGCGTCATCGGGTGACGTAGCAGTCAACCCCCCGATATCCACACGGATTTCTTTACTCCCGCTCCTACACCGGCGTACAAAGACCCTTCGGTATGATCGACCGGGTTCTCGTCGTCTGCGTCGGAAACATCTGCCGGAGCCCCATGGCGGAGGCGCTGCTCCGAGCCCGGCTCGGAAGGCGCCCCCGCTTCACGGTCTCCTCGGCGGGGGTGTCGGCGCTCGTCGGCTATCCGGCCGACGCGGCGGCCCTGGAACTCATGAAGGAGCGGGGCATCGACATCTCCGGCCACCGGGCCCGCCAGGTCACCCCCGAACTGGTCGCCGCGCACGACCTGGTGCTGGTCATGGAACGCGGCCACGAAGCCGCGGTGCTCTCCATCGCCCCGCAGGCCCGCGGCAAGGTCCACTCCATCGGCAAGTTCGGCAGCTTCGACGTCCCGGACCCTTACAGACAAGCACGCGCCGCCTTCGAGGAGGCGCTGCGGCTCTGCGAGCGCGGGATCGACGACTACGAGCGGGCCTTCTGGCCGCCCGCGCTGAGGAAGGTGCACGGATGACGAAGAGAAGCACGCTCCCGACCACCCTGGTGCTCGCGCTCGCGGCGGCCCTCACCAGCGCCTGCTCGCTCGCCCCCGGCATCCACTTGAAGGACGCCGAGGTGACCGACCGCGCCCACGAGCAGGGGGACGCGCAGTTCGAGATCCAGCAGGTGTCGCCCTGGCTCATCCAGAAGCTCGCCAAGGACTACGCGGCCGGGGTTGCAGCCAGGCAGGCGGACCCGAACGCGGCAGCACTCAAGGAATACCAGTACAAGGTCGCCCCCCACGATGTCCTCTCGGTCATCGTCTGGGACCACCCGGAGCTCACGTCACCCGCCGGTCAGTACCGCAGCCCGGAGGAGAACGGGCAGATCGTCTACGCCGACGGGACGATGTTCTACCCGTTCGTGGGCTACGTGAACGTTGCCGGGAAGACCGTCATCGAGATCCAGCTGGAGCTCACCAAGCGTCTTCGCCACGCCATCAAGGACCCGCAGGTGTCCGTGAGAGTTGCCAACTTCAAGGGGCGGCGCGTCGAGATGGCCGGCGAGGTGAAGTCACCCCAGACGCTCTACCTCGACAACATCCCGCTGCGGATCTCGGACGCTCTCGTGAAGACGGGAGGATTCAGCCAGGCATCCAATCCTGCCGAGGTCACCCTGATCCGCGGAGGCAAGGCCACGGTCCTGAACCTCATGTCCTACTACGAGGAGGGGGATCTCAAGCAGAACTGGCTGCTGCTCGACGGCGACGCGGTCCACGTGGGAAGCATGTCTCTCAGCCAGGTGTTCGTCTTCGGAGAGGTGAAGACCGTGGGGACGAAGCCCATGTTCCGCGGACGGCTGTCGCTGGCACAGGCGCTCGCCGACAGTGCAGGATTTGACTACGCCACGATGCGCCCAGCTGTTTATGTGCTTCGCCAGGAGCCCCAGGGGAAGCCCGAGATCTTCAAGCTCGACGTCGAGAATGCCGACTCGCTCATCCTGGCCGCGCAGTTCCCGCTCAAGCCGAGGGACATCGTGTTCGTGGCAACGAACGACCTCGCCCGCATGAACCGGGTCATCGGCCAGATCCTGCCGCTCGTGAACACCATCTGGCAGACTTGGAGCATGATCTACACGACGAAGAGCCAGATCGGATTCTGACCCAGAAATGCCTCTTCCCAACGACAAACCCGAACTGAACGTGGTGGGCGACCGGTCCACGGTGCCGATGGCACCGCCGCCAGGCTCCGCGCCGCACGGCCCGGATGCAGGCACGCTGTCGCTCCACTTCTACCTGGAGGCCATCTCCGACGGGCGCTGGATCATCCTGGGCGCACTCCTCGTGGCGGGGCTCGCCCTCGCCTGGGTGCTCGGTACCCAGACGCCCGTCTACGAGTCCGACGTCGTGCTGCAGGTGGAGGACCGCGGGCGAGGCGGAGGCTCGGGGATGGGGTTCTCCAACATCGAAGGGGCGCTCTCCGGTCCCGGAAGCTCGGTGGCCACCGAGATCGAGGTGATGCAGTCCAGGCAACTCCTGGCCGGAGTGGTGGACGCGCTTCACCTGGATGTCTCGGCATCGCCCCGCTACTTTCCGAAGATCGGACAGACCATCGCGTCCTACCGGGGTGGAAAGACACTCGGAACGCCCCTCTTCGGATTCCCGAAGTTCGCCTGGGGCGGTGAGCGCATCCGGGCCACGCGATTCGACGTCCCCGAGGAGCTCGACAACGAGTTCCTTGGGATGCTCCTGATCGCCGGTAAACCAGGCGAGTACGACCTATTGAACGGCTCACGGCAGGTCGTTGCCAGGGGCGAGGTGGGCAAGCCCGTCTCGTGGACCATGCCCACGCCCAGCGGGGAAGGCACCGCGACCATCTTCATCCAGGAGTTGCGCGCCCGGCCGGGCACGGAGTTCATGGTGAGGAAGGCCTCCCGGGTACAGGCCGCCAAGGGGTTGGCAGGCTCCTTCAAGTTTGCCGAGAAGGGGAAGTACACAGGGATCATTCGGGTCTCAATGATGGCGGGCGACCCGGCCTATGCCGTTGCCGCGCTGAACGCGCTCGCGCAGCGATACCTTCGCCACAACGTGGAGAAGCGCTCGGCAGAGGCGGAGCGGACGCTGCAGTTCCTCGACATCCAGATCCCGATCCTGAGGCAGAACCTCGAGGCGGCCGAGAATGCGCTGGAGCGATACAAGGCGACCGAGGGAAATGCGGGAGTGGACTTGTCTCTCGCGACCTCCTCCACGTTGAGCCGCTCCGTGGAACTCGAGCGTCGCCTTTCCGAGATGGAGTTGCAGCGCAAGGAGATGCTCCATCGCTTCATGCCCACCCATCCGATGGTGCAGGCCCTGGCCGAGAAGGTGGAGTTCCTTCGCGCCGAACGAGACGCGGTGGACAGGCAGATCTCCGAGCTCCCCGAGGCCGAGTCCGCCTCCGTCCGGTTGAAGCGAGACGTTGCCGTCGCCTCCGGACTCTACCTCACGCTCCTCAACCGCTCCCAGGAACTCAAGATCACGAAGAGCGGCCTCATCGGGAACGTCCGGATCCTCGACCCCGCGGTCATGCCCGAGGGGCCTATAAATCCGAAGCGCGGCGAAAAGGTGGCCTTCGCCTTGGCCGCTGGGTTGCTCGGCGGCATCCTCCTCTCCATCGGAAGGAAGGCCTTGGCGCAGGGCATTGGGGATCCGACCGAAGCCGAACGCGTCACCGGCATCATCGTCCGGGCCAGCATCCCCCACTCCGACCGCCTGGCCGCCCTCGACAAGGAGCGCAAGAAGCGGAAGCACGCCCGCCACCCCGTCCTCGCCGCCACCGACCCCACCGACATGGCCGCGGAATCGCTCCGCTCGCTCCGCACCTCCCTCCAGTTCGCCATGATGGAGTCCCCCAACAAGGTGATCGCCATCGGTGGCCCGCGCCCCGGGGTGGGCAAGTCCTTCGTCACGGTGAACCTGGCCCGCGTCTTCGCCGACGCCGGCAAGCGGGTACTCCTCCTCGACGCCGACCTGCGCAAGGGCTCGCTCCACGGCTACCTGGGCATCCACCGCACCCCCGGCCTCGCCGAGGCCATCGCGGGAACCGTCTCGCTGTCCGAGGTCCTCCACAAGACCGACCTCGCCGGGATCGACTTCGTCCCTCGCGGCACCTCGCCCACGAACCCCTCCGAGCTCCTCGGCAGCGAGCGCTTCCGCCACATGGTGGAGAACCTCGCCGCCGAGTACGACATCGTCCTCATCGACCTACCGCCCATCCTGGCCGTCACCGACGCCGCGCTGGTCGGCCGCGTGGCCGGCGTGAACCTGCTCGTGCTGCGCGCCGGCTGGCACCCCATCCGCGAGCTTCACCAGGCCGTGAAGGCCTACGCCGAGAACGGGGTCCGCCTCGCCGGCCTCGTCTTCAACGACGTCATGCCCCGGAAGGGTGGGGTGGGCGCCTACGCCTACCAGTACCAGTACCAGTATCACTACCAGTACGCGTACAAGTCGAAGGACAAGGACGAGAAGGACAAGTGAAGAAGCTCGTCCTGCTCGCGATCCTCGGCATCGTCCTCGTGGGCGGCGGCGCCATCGCCGCCATCCTCTACTTCACCGACGAGCTTCCCTCCTTCAACCCCTTCACCTCCGACGAGCCACCGCCGAACACCCACGCCTACAACCCGGCGACACCCCCCGGACCGGGCGCCCCTTCCGGGCCAGAGGGGCCGCAGCGTGAGCTCCCCCAGAACCTCCGCGCGCCCCCGGGAATCCCCATGGTCCCGCAGCCGGACCCGCGCGCCGACAAGATGGAAGCCGTTCGCCAGGATCGCTTCGAGAGCAGCATGGACGCGCTCAACCGGCGCGCCGAGGAGCGGCTCCGCAGGGCCGGCAAGCAGCCGCAGTCCGCGCCGCAGCGACCCGCGGGTTCGACTCCGGGTAAATGAGCCGCGGCTCATTTGTCGTGTCTCAATCCGCGCGGCAATCCCACCGATTCACTCCACGTTGAACCGTTCAAAATCTCGATCGTGGACTGAAATCGTCGTCGATCGCCGCCCCGCGCGCGCCGCCTCAATCGGGCGCGAACTCGCCAAATTCCGAATTTCCCCCGAATTCCCGACATGTAAGCGAGTGTAGGCCCATCACCGCATAATCTTCGCGTGTCCACCGGTCCAACGACGCATTTCGTGATCCAGATCACGAAATTGCCTCTAAAAAGTCGTTCGGACGTATCCAGATCTGTGGACACTCAAAAGGGATCGGTGCACCTGATTGCACATGCGGCAAATCGCCCCTACTTTGCCGTGGACTGTCGAACCGCCAGCAACCACGCGCTGCACAGAGGGGCCTCCCGATGCGAAGCAACCGAGACACGATGCGCTGGGCCGTCGCACTCACCGCGCTGTTCTTCGCACCGCAGCTGGCGCTCGCCGCTCCGGCCGCCTCCGCAGCGGCGCCGAACGTCGTCCAGCAGGGTGGCGTTCCCTCGCCCAAGGGCGACGGCAAGGTGATGTACCCGATGCGCCGCACCACCCAGAAGGACCGCGGCGAGGCCGCCGTCCGCGCGCACGAGCGCATCAAGACCAACGTGCAGAACGGGATCAAGGTCCCCGCGCACGTCTCCCCGGTGATGAAGCCCGGCATCAAGGGCGCCGCCGCGGCCATCCTCGACCTGGCCATCGCGGCCCCGGGCGCCTACGACCTCTACGCCTCGCCGAACTGGGCCTTCTCGAAGCTGCCCTTCGCGACGTGCGTCACGCCCGCCGGCGTCGACACCGGCCAGGTCTGCCAGAAGGACTTCGACTGCGCCGGCTGGGTGGCGCCCTTCTTCATCGGGCCCTACCAGTACGCCGACGGCGAGACCTGCACCGGCACGGTCCAGGCCAACACCGGCATCCGGAAGTTCGTGAACTCGCTCCCCGGCATCTGCACGGGCGCGCTCGCCCCGGTGAGCCCGTGGATCGCCGCCCAGACCGCCCCGGCGCTCAACTGCCTCACGCTGGCCTCGCCCGACACGACCTCGTTCCCCGGCTCCGATTACTACGAGCTCGCCGTGAAGGACTTCACCCAGCAGTTCCATGCCGACCTGCCCGGCACCACGCAGGTCCGCGGCTACTACCAGAAGAACATGGGCGGCACGACGCCCCGCTACCTCGGCCCCCTCATCCTGGCCACCGAGAACCGCCCCGTCCGCGTGAAGTTCACGAACGAGATCGCCCCCGGCGCGGCCGGCAACCTCTTCATCCCGATGGACGAGCACCTCACCGGCGTCGGCTACGGCCCGCAGGGGCTCGCGGCCGGCAAGTTCACCCAGAACCGCATCGCGGTCCACCTGCACGGCGGCAACAGCCCCTGGATCAGCGACGGCACCCAGCACCAGTGGAAGGTCCCCGCCGGTGACCCGACGGTCTACCAGCAGGGCGTCTCCATCGGCTACGTGCCCGACATGTGGTGGGACGCTGCCGGCAACCCCATCGCCTCCTGCAACAACAAGGTCTGGCCCGCGGCCGCCACCTGCAACGTGGCCGGCGCCTCCAACAACCCCGGCCCCGGCATCCTCACCTACTACTGGACCAACCAGCAGAGCGGCCGGCTCATGTGGTACCACGACCACGCCTACGGCATCACCCGCCTGAACGCCTACATCGGCCAGGCCGCCGGCTACCTGCTCCGCTCGCCGGCCGACGAGGACCAGCTGCGCGTGCAGGCCAACGTCCCCGGCACCCTCGGAACCGACCCCGCCAACTGGGACCTCGCCCACCTGATCCCGCTCGTCATCCAGGAGAAGACCTTCGTCCCGCCGGACCTCCAGATGTCGCAGCAGGACCCCAGCTGGGACTACGTCGCCTGGGGCGGCGAGGGCAACTTCTGGCTGCCGCACGTCTACACGCCGAACCAGTGGCCCGGCAACCCCGACAACTCCGGCAACAACCCGTTCGGGCGGTGGGACTACGGCCCGTTCTTCTGGCCGGTCCAGACCATCCTCATCACCCGCGAGGGCGTGCTGCGCCCCCTCACCGTTCCTTGCACCAGCGCCGCCGCCGTTACCCCGGCCAACCCCAACGGCGACACCGAGTGCCCGAGCACCCCGAACCCGTCGCTCACCCCCGAGTCGTTCCTCGACACGCCGATGGTGAACGGCACGCCGTACCCGACCATCAACCTGAAGCCCGACTCGTACCGCTTCCTCATCCTGAACGGCTCGCAGGAGCGCAACTGGAACCTCTCCTGGTTCGAGGCCGACCCGCTCTTCCCCACCGAGGTGAGTATGGTCCCCGCCGTCCGGCACGAGCCGGTGGGCAGCCACCTGCCGCAGCCCGGTGACATGAACCTCTGCCCGGCGCCCACGGCCGACAACGTGAGCCCGGTCACCGGCCTCGTCCCCGGCTGCTGGCCGCGCGCCTGGCCGGTCGACGGCCGCCAGGGCGGCGTCCCCGACCCGCTCACCGCGGGCCCCAAGTGGGTGCAGATCGGCACCGAGGGCGGCATCCTGCCCAACCCGGCCGAGATCGTCCCGCAGCCCGTGGACTACGAGTACAACCGGCGCAACATCATCGTGCTGAACATCGCCTCCCGCGGACTCCTCCTCGGCCCGGCGGAGCGCGCCGACGTCATCGTCGACTTCTCGGCCTACGCCGGGAAGACGATGATCCTCTACAACGACGCCCCGGCGCCCGTGCCCGCCTCCGACCCCAGGCAGGACCTCTACACCTGGGACCCCGACTTCACCCTGTCGGGCGGCGCCCCCACCACGCTCCCCGGCTACGGCCCGAACACCCGCACCGTGATGCAGGTGGTGGTCGCCGCGAATGGCGGCAGCGCGAACCAGGTCAACCAGACGGCGCTCGCCACGGTCGTCCCGGAGATCTTCAACCGTTCCCAGCCGGTGTTGATCGTCCCGGAGGCCGAATACAACTCGGTCTACCAGCCGACGCTCAAGTGTGATCCCACGGACCCGGCCTACGACCCGCTCTGCTACACCGACACGCTGCTGCCCATCGCGGCCCAGACCATCACCTACTACCCCATGGTGAAGCGCGGCGACCCGCGGCCGGCCAACCCGGTCTCGATGCAGCTCCAGTACAAGGCCCTGCACGAGCTCTTCGACACCGAGTACGGTCGCATGAACTCGATCCTCGCGGTCGAGATCCCGCTCACCACCTGGCTCAACCAGACGACCATCCCGTACACGAACTACGATCCCACGACCGAGTTCTTCATCCACGACCAGCCGCAGGTCTGGAAGACCACCCACAACGGCGTGGACACCCACACCATCCACTACCACCTCATCAACGTTCAGCTGATGAACCGCGTGGGCTGGGACGGCGCGATCCGCAAGCCGGACGTGAACGAGATGGGCTGGAAGGAAGCGGTCCGCTTCAACCCGCTCGAGGACGCCTTCTTCGCCGTGCAGCCGAAGCACCAGACCCTGCCGTGGCCGCTGCGTGACAACTGGCGCCCATACGACGTCGACGCCCCGCTCGGTACCACCACCCAGTTCACCGGCGTGGACATCTACGGCAACCCGATCAACGTGGTGAACGAGGTCGCCAACTTCGGCAACGAGTACGTGTGGCACTGCCACCTCCTCGGCCACGAGGAGAACGACATGCTCCGCGCCGAGGTCTTCGTCGACCCGCCCGAGGCCGCGACCAACCTGGTCGTGGCCCGCGGCCTGGGCACCGGCACGGGCGTCGCGAACCTGAGCTGGTACGACAACTCGCTCAGCGCGATCACCTTCAACGTCCAGCGCGCCAACGACGCGGCCTTCTCGGCCGGCGTGATCAACTTCGTGGCGAACGCCCCGGCGACGCAGCCCGGCGCGGTGACCTTCCAGGACCCGGGTCCGCTCCCGAATCCCGACTACTACTACCGCGTGCAGGCGTCGAAGGCCCTCACCAGCATCGCGATGCCCGGGTCGGTGTTCGAGGCCTCCTCGGCCTGGACCACCGGCGTCCTGGCCCGCGCGGCGCCGATCGCCAGCATCACGCCGATGTCGATCGCCTTCGCAGCCCGGGCGGTGGGCAGCACCGGTGGCGCAACGGTGGTGACGCTCACCAACACCGGCGTCATGCCGCTCACCATCACGAGCATCGCCCTGTCCAACGCGACGGAGTTCTCCAGCACGAAGACCTGCGGCGCCTCGCTCGCCGTCGGCGTCTCCTGCACCGCCACCGTGAGCTTCAAGCCGACGTCGATCGGCGCCAAGACCGGGAACCTGGTCTTCACGACCAACGACCCGATCAACCCTGTCCAGAACGTGACGCTCACGGGCACCGGTACCGCGCCCATCGCGACGCCCAGCACGACCACGATCGCCTTCGGCACGGTCGCCGTCAACCAGAACGCCACCCAGTTCGTGACGCTCCAGAACACCGGCACGGCGGTGCTCTCCATCACGAGCATCACCATCACGACGGGCGCCATGTTCACGCGGCCGAACACCGGCTACACCTGCACCGCCTCGCTGCCCATCGGCGGGACCTGCCAGATCCCGGTTCGCTTCGCTCCGACGTCGACGGCGCTGGCCACGGGTAACCTCCGGATCATCAGCAACACCGGCGGCGTGGCCAACACGCAGATCAACCTCCCCGTCTACGGCAATCCGCTTCCTGCGAATGGAGCGGTGACCCTGACTCCGTCCCTGCCCAGCCCTCAGGCGCTCGGCACGGCGGTCACCTTCACGGCGGCCGGTTCCGGCTCCACGGGCCTCCCGGCCGGTGGGTACCAGTACCAGTTCAGCCGCAACGGCACGGTCGTCCAGGCCTGGAACTACCTCCCCACCTGGACGCTGCCCAGCACGACCACCAGCGGCACCTACACCATCCGCGTGGACGTCCGCGCGGGCTGGTCGGCGGCCGGGGCATCGCAGGCCAACAGGTCGGTGTCGTACTCCATCGGGTTCGCTCCGGCGACCGCGGTGGCCTTCGGGGCGATCACTCCCGCCAGCCCGAGCGCCTACAACACGGCAGTGAACTTCGCCGCGGCGACGGCATCGGGCAGTACCGTGGGCGCGATCTACCAGTTCCAGTACTGGCTCGACGGCGCGGTCGTTCGGCCCTGGAGCACGACCGCGACGTACCAGATTCCGGTCGGCACCCCTGGTGGCACCCACACCATCATCGTCGGGGCCTCGACGGCGGCGACGCCGGCGACGGCGGACATCACGGCGACGACGACGCATACGCTAAACTACGCGGCGGCGACCGCAGTGAGCCTGGCGGCCGTCCCGGCCGGGACCGCGACCTACGGGGCGTCGGTGACCTTCACGGCGAGCGGCGTCCTTCCGGCCGGGCTGCCGGCGGGGGCGTACTACTACCGGTTCATGAACGGGGCGTCGGTGCTGCAGAACTGGAGCACCTCGAACACGCTCACGACCAGCACGCTTGCTCGCGGGACCTATTCCGTGACGGTGGAGGTCTCGACCGCGGCCGCGGGCTGGGCCGCGCAGGCGACGTCGACGGCGGTACCGTACGTCATCAACTATCCTGTGGCGACGGCGGTGAACCTCACGGCCTTCCCGGCCGGGTCGGCATTCGCCGGAGACACCGTGACCTTCACGGCGAGCAGCGTGGTGCCGGCGGGGCTGCCGGCAGGGTCGTACTACTACCGGTTCATGAACGGGGCGTCGGTGCTACCGGCTAAAATAGCCGAAAAAATAACAACAAACCAGATCATCAGTGTCAAGACGATGGTTTTTTTCGGCCCGATTTTATCCGT
>CAIVAR010000072.1 GCA_903904005.1 uncultured Anaeromyxobacter sp. | reverse complement strand
GCAGGTCCTCGGAGAAGATGGTGGAGACGAGCTTCGTGATCCGGTCGCGGTCGAGTGGTTGGGTTCTCACGGGGTCGCAGCGTGATCCCCTCCCGCCCGGATTTCAACAACTTGCCCTCACGAAATGAGGGGATCGCTCAGGGGTGTTGTAGGTCCCTGTCGTGACCAATGCCCCAGCCTTGTACCCGACGGCCACCGAGGAAGCCCCGGTGGTCAAGTTGTAAAATGCGCTCGCCCCGATTGCCGTGTTCTCGTTGGCTCCCGTGGTGGCCGTGTAGAGTGCGGAGCTTCCTACTGCCACGTTCCCGTAGCTGAATGCCAATGTGAAGCCGGCATTGTCTCCGACCGCGACATTGGCAAAGCCCGTCGTGGTGCTCCTGAGCGCCCCGACGCCGAAGGCGGAGTTGCCCCCCCCGGTCGCAGTGCTCAGGGCAAGACTCCCGAACGCGCTGCTTCCATTTCCGGTGTTGTCCTTGAGCGCCTGGTACCCGAAGGCGGTGTTGTCCGAGCCCCCGACGTTGGTCGACGTGCCGCCACTCGTGTTCCGGGTGGCAAAGGAACCGACTGTCGCGACGACGCCCGTCAGCTGCGAACCATCCACGGCCGGCAACTTCGCCGACCCATCCAGCTGGACGATGTTGTTCGCGGCAGTCCCGACGGACGTCCATGTGGGAGTCCCGGTCCCCGCGGAGGTCAGCAACTGCCCGGAAGTTCCCGCACCCGTGGCCCCGAAGGCACTTGTGCTGGCGGCGTAGATCACGCCCCCGGCAGCGGAGGGCGCCGTAGCGGTACCCGTTCCGCCGCTCGTCACCGCCAGCGTCGCCGACAGTCCGGCCGCTGTGGTGGCGGTCGTGGCGTTCCCGACCACATTGCCCGTGAGCGGGCCCGAGAAGCCGGGCGCGGTCACCGTGCCCGTGAACGTCGGGCTCGCCAGGGGGGCAGCCCCGGTCACGTCCGCCACCGGAATGCTGGCCGACGCGGTCATGGCACTCGTCCCGCTTCCCTTCACGTATCCCGTGAGCGTCGTCGCCCCCGTGCCGCCGGAGGCGACCGGAACGGTGCCGAGGCTGATCACCGGCGTGGTGGTGCCGGTCGCCACGCTGATGGGCGAGGTGCCGGTGACGTTCGTCACCGTTCCGCCGCCGCCGCCGCCGCCCGCGGCGATCCAGGAGGTCGTTCCGCTCCCGTTGGTGCTGAGGACATAGCCGGCCGTTCCCGCGTTTGCGGGAAGGGTGAACGTGTAACTGGATGGCGCGTACGCGGCCTGCAGCGCGATGTATCCCGAGGAGCTGCCGGCGAGGTAGAGCCCGGTCCAGGCGTTCGTCGTCGAGCCCAGGCTCGCGGAGTTGTTCTTGCCGGGGATGATCTCCGTCAGAGCAGGATAATCACCACTCCTTCCGTCGCCACCGAGCACCATCTGGTTCGGGGCTGAGGTACGGGCGCCGTATCCGATGGCGATCTGGTTGCTGTAGGTTCCCGCGGTCACGTTGAGTGGGCCTGTAATTGCTCCGAGGAAGACGTTGTATTTCCCGGAGGTCAGGGTGGCGGCTGAATAGGCGCCTACCGCCGTGTTGCCTTCGGCGGTGATGACATTCAAGGCCCGGAGGGAGTTCGACCCGACAGCAGTGTTGAGGATTCCCCCGCCGATGAGAGTATTGTCCCCAACGGCAACGTTGTTGACCGACCTGGCGGCCGTGTTCCCGGACATCGACTGGTAGCCTATCGCGGTGTTGCTCATGCCGGTGGTGAGGCCTCTGCCCGAAGAGTATCCAATCACGGTGTTGTTGACGCCCGATGTCCAGGAGTTCAAGGCACCCTGGCCGCCCTTGGTGTTCCCCGTCCCGGGCCCCATCAGGGATTCCATCCACTGCGCGGTCGTTCCGTCCGTTTCCAGGTACCTGTAGTTGTTGCCAGGCAAGGGGGGGAGCCCCCCGGAGGATGCCGCGCTCGTCCAGGTGGTCCCGTTCGACGTGAGCACGTTCCCGGTCGTCCCGGGAGCGACCGCCTGCACCGCCGACGTCCCGTTCCCCAGCAGCACGTTGTTCGCCGTCAGCGACGTCGCACCCGTGCCGCCGCTGGCGACCGGAACCGTGTCGAGGCTGATGTTGGGAGCGCTGCCGCCGCTGCTCGAGAGAGGCGCGGTCGCGGTGAC
Source organism: uncultured Anaeromyxobacter sp. (assembly GCA_903904005.1). Classification (GTDB taxonomy): domain Bacteria; phylum Myxococcota; class Myxococcia; order Myxococcales; family Anaeromyxobacteraceae; genus CAIOAK01. The sequence continues at coordinate 5,086 of CAIVAR010000072.1, read as the reverse complement.
GGCGGTGACCGTGCCGCTGCCCGAACCGGGGTCTCCCTTCACTCCTTGTTGACCCTGCGGTCCGGCCGCGCCGGCGGTTCCCGCCGGTCCGGCCACGCCCTGGATGCCCTGGGGGCCGGAGGGGCCGATCATGCTCACCCCGACCACCGGCCATGCGCCCGAGGCCTTGGGGCCGAAGAACACGTTGGTGCTCGTGTTGATGTAGAAGTCGCCGTCGGCGCCGGTGCTGGCGGCCGGGTCCGCGGAGCCGTAGAGCACGGCCTTGCCAGCGACGATCGTCTGGCCGTCTACGCCGGCGACGCCCTGCGTACCCTGCACGCCCTGCGGCCCCTGTGAACCGTTCGTGCCTGCCTCGCCGGTCGGGCCCTGCGGTCCCTGCGGACCCTGTGCGCCGATCGCGCCGTCGGCTCCTGCCGGGCCTCGCGCTCCGGCCGGCCCGGTCCCGCCGGCGGAGCCGGCCGATCCCTGTGCGCCCGCCACGCCCTGGATGCCCTGGGGGCCGGCGGGGCCGATCATGCTGACCCCGACCACCGGCCACGCTCCCGAAGCCTTGGGGCCGAAGAAGACGTTCGTGGAGGTGTTCACGTAGAAGTCGCCGTCGATGCCGACCTCCGAGATGGGGTCCGCGGCGCCGTAGAGCACCGCCTTGCCGGCGACGATCGTCTGACCGTCCACGCCGGAGATGCCCTGCGCGCCCTGCACGCCCTGGATGCCCTGGGGACCGGTGTCACCCGTCGCGCCTGCCGTGCCCGCCGTGCCGCCGGGCCCCTGCGGACCGGCCGGGCCGAGGGCTCCGGCCACACCCTGGAGCCCCTGCGGGCCAGGGGGACCGATCATGCTGACGCCGACCACCGGCCAGGCGCCCGCGGCCTTGGGGCCGAAGAGGATGTTGGTGGAGGTGTTGATGTAGAAGTCGCCGTCGATGCCGACCCCGGACGCCGGGTTGGCTGACCCGTTCAGCACGGCCTTCCCGGCGATGACGGTCTGGCCGGCTTCACCCGTGAGCCCCTGCGGACCCTGTGCACCGGTGGCGCCGTCGGAGCCGGCGGGACCCTGCGCGCCTGCGGGCCCGGTGGTTCCCTGGGCACCCTGGGCGCCGGCAATACCCTGCACCCCCTGCACTCCGGCGGGGCCGATCATGCTCACGCCCACCTCGGGCCACGCGCCCGCGTCCTTCGGGCCAAAGAGGATGTTGGTCGTGGTGTTGATGTAGAAGTCGCCGTCGATGCCGATTCCCGCGGTGGGATCCCCGGCTCCGTTCAGCACGGCCTTGCCTGCGATGACGGTCTGGCCGGCCGCTCCGGTGCTGCCCTGCGGACCGCTCGGGCCGACCGAGCCCTGCGGGCCCACGGGTCCCTCCGCGCCGGCCGGGCCGGCAGCGCCCTGCAAGCCCGGTACACCCTGCGCCCCCGGTGTTCCGGCAGGACCTGTCGCTCCGGCAGTTCCGGTTGCTCCTGCAGGGCCCTGGGGCCCCGTGGGCCCCGGCGTCCCGGCCACCGTCCCGGGCACCCACTTCGTCCCGTTGTAGACGATCGCCTGCCCCGTCGAAGGAGGCGTGCTCAGCAGGTCGAGGGTCTTCCCCTGCAGCGACATCACCACCGTCGCGAGCTGGGTGCCCTGGACGTCCCCGTCGAAGGCGCCGGTGAGCTCCCAGGCCGAACGTGCCTGCATGGAGGGGATCATCGCCACATCCGGGGTGAGGACCGTGCTCCCGATCTTCACCCGGAGGCTCAGGTAGGCCCGCCCGAGCACCGTCTCGGGGATCACCGGCATCGGGGGCGCACCCAGGATGACCGCGTAGAGGCCGGCGTTCACCTCGACGCCCTGCGCGCCGGAGTTCCAGAGCTCGATCCCCTTCGCGTCCAGGATCGCGAACGTGAACGTCCTCGTCCCCGTGACCGGCGCCCCCGACTCCAGCAACCGGCCCTGGTAGGCGACCTCCGGGACCGGCGACACGTCCTGGGCGGACGCGAACAGGGGAATGGCCACGGCCAGGACGACTGCTGCGAGCAGGTTCTTCTGCATTCGGTACCTCGAAGCGGGTTGTGCTGTGACAAGAGAAAGCGGAGTGGAAGTTCGGGCGGTCATGGCGTCTGCACCGTGCCGGTGGGGTAGAAGCCGCCACGGACCTCGATCTTCCCGTCGGGGCTCTTCTGGTTGGTCGCGGCAACGGGCTCGAGAACGACCGCCTCGAGGGAGGACGCGCCCCCGGTCGCCTTCCCGCCGGAGGCGCCTGCCATGGTGGTGGGCAGGGTGGCCGGAGGGGTCGGCCCGCTCTCGAACGTCAGGACGGCCATGCCGACCTTGCTGGGATCGCTCTTCAGCACGGCCGCGACGGTGCCGGTCGGGTAGCCCGGCACGGGCACCAGGGCGGCGACGAAGAGGCCGCGCTCGTCGATGGTTCCGACTCCCGGGGGCTCCACCGACCAGGTGACGTCGGTGGGGTGCAGTCTGGCCTCCCAGCTCGTCACCGAGAACTGGATGTTCGTCACCGAGAACTGGATGGTCTGCCCGGGCTGCACCGTGACCGCCGCGGGCGTCACGTGGATCACGAGATCCTGGGCGACCTGGCCGTTCTGGCAGGCGGAGGCGAGGACGAGCAAGGATACGAGACCGAGGCGGATGGACCGCCTTCGAGCGTCACTCACAGTAGACCTCGCGCGTCGAGAGGAAGAAGACGGCCGCGAACACGAAGACGAACACGGCAGCGATCGAGGGCATCGGGGTGGAACCTTTCCTTTGTCGTCCCGCCCCCCGACGGTCCGCTTCATCGCATCCAGTTGCCGAATGACGCGTCTAGCACGCAGGCGATCGACTCGAGGCGTCCAGCACCGAAGCACCCCAAGGAGGGGAGTCGATTGGCTCGCTGGGACACACTTTTGGCTCGCTGGGACACACCTCGTGGCTCGCCAGGACACAGGAGCGCGTCCGCCGATGGCGGTGGCGATCAGGGGGTCGTCACGGTTGGTGACCTACCGGCCGCGCTTCTTCGACGGCTTCCGACGCAGCGCGCCCGGCGTCTTCCCGGTCCAGCGATGCACGGCCCGGTGGAAGGAACTTCGGGACGCGAACCCCAACTGGAACGCGACCTCCTCCGAGGTCAGCGCCGGATCGGCGAGCAGGGGCAAGGCCGCCTCCCGGCGCGCATCCTCGTAGACCTGCGCGAACGTCAGCGACTCCGAGGCGAGGCGGCGCTGGAGCGTCCGCGAACTCATCCCGAGCATCCCCGCCACCGACGCCTTGGAGAGGTTCGTTTCGAGCCCGGCGCCCCGGAGGGCCCCCCCCATCAGGGAAGCCACCGGGATGGTCTTCGACCCGCTGGCACGCGCCAGGTCTCGCCTGGCCTTGGCCTCCAGGGAAGCCTTCAGCTCCGGGTCTGCGTGCAGCACCGGCGTGTCGAGCGTGCCCGGTGGAAACTGGATCTCCAAGTCATCTGCGTTCCACGTGATCGGCGCGCCGAGTTCCGCCTCCAGGGCTTCCGGAGGCACGAGGGGGCGCTTGTTCATGTATATCCGTGTCGCCTTCACGGGCCGCCCGGTGGCGTGTGCGAAGAAGCCGAGAACGGCCATGGCGAACGACGGGCCGTCCTCCGGAGTGCGGAGCGCCACCGGCCTCCTCGCATAAACCGCGTCGAACCGGGGTGTGCTCCGGACGCCAATGTCGGAGCCGTCCACGAGAAGCCCCGCGAACCGGCCGAAGGCTTCCATCGCTTCCCGCAGCGTGCTCGACACGGCGGCGCAGTGACCCCCGACGCGGCTGACGTGGACCGGGACGCGACGACCCACCTTGATCTGGAAGACGGGGTCTCCGCTCGCCACGATGGCGTCTCGGTAGAAGGCGCGATGGGATGCCAGCGGGACCCATCCGTCCGGGTCGAGGATGTCCGACCGGTTCAGTCGATGGAGCTTCAGGAGCAAATCGGCCGACAGGCCCTGCGCCTCCAGTTCCTGGAGGACGGCCCGGGTGATCCAGGAGGAGATCCCGTATGCGAGCTTCTTGCTGGGGGACATGCCGTGGAAGCGGAGGGTACTCCTTGTCAGGTATCTGGAGGGAGGGGATATGGGGGATTGCCCGTAAGAATCCACACACCCGTGAAGCCCTCCCCCTGCCCGTGTATCGACACCAACCAGACGATCCAGGCTGCCCCCCAGGATCGCGCTCAGGGGGGGCGGACCAATACTCCCCCGCCATCATCGCGGAGAATCGCTCCTGGCCCCTCCTTGACCAAGTGGTCCCCGTACTGCAACCAGGAGAAGCCGGACCGGGTGAACCACCCGGTGAACTGCGTGGACTGGAACCAGGCGACGGCGTACTGCGCGTGGGCGGGCAAGCGGTTGCCGACGGAGGAGGAGTGGGAGTGGGCAGCCCGGGGAGCGGAGAGAGGAGCGACCTATCCGTGGGGGAACGAGGCTCCTGGAGGGCAACTTTGCTGGAACGGGGAAGGAAACGACCTCGGGAAGGGGCAGCGCAAGTCTACCTGCCCCGCCGGTAGCTACCCGGCGGGGAACACTCCGCAGGGGTTGAAGGACCTTGCCGGGAACGTCTGGGAATGGACGAGTTCCACCCCGGACGCATCTGACGCATCGCGCCGCGTCATCCGTGGCGGCAGCGGGTCCAATGTCAATCCAGCGTTCGTCTCCGCCGCCGTTCGCGACAGGTTCACCCCCGTCCTCCGCGCCAGCAACCTGGGCTTCCGTTGCGCCCGGACCCCGTGACGACGTATCCGAACAAGTGATCGAACCGTGACGCCCGGCCTGCGAGCCGAGCTGGTCGTCCACGATGCTCTGGGTGCGCTTGACCAAGGGAGTGCGGGTACCGGCGCATGCCGATCACCGATTCCGGAGCAAGCCGATCACTCATTCCGGCGGAAGCCGATCACCGATTCCGGAGCAAGCCGATCGCTGAACGCATGATCGGGTAGCCGGCCTCAGGGAGGTCACCCGGTAGCGTTGACGTCGCTGGGTAGTCAGCCGCACATGCCGCCTCCCTAACGGAGGTGGAAATGGCGGCGGAGAGGCTACCCATGCGGAAGCTGCGAGAGGTCATCAGGTTGAAGCTGGAGTGCGGCAAGTCTGGCCGCGCCATC
>CAIVAR010000071.1 GCA_903904005.1 uncultured Anaeromyxobacter sp. | reverse complement strand
CCGTGCAGGCAGCCGCCGACCGCGGTCCGTTCATGTGGCGCGAGGTCGTCACGCAGCACGGCAGCGACCGGTCGCGACCGGGGGGCGCTGACGGGAATCCGGGACGGACCGGTCAGTTGCGAAGCGGGCGCATCAGTCAGCATGCGCGTTCGCTTAAGGACGGACAACCAGTCGAAATGACGAAAGAAAGTTGAAAAGGGCCAGCGTTTCCGCCTTCACTTGGAGCTGTCAAGGAACCAAGGGAGGCGGGGAAACGATGGCCCGAGGCAGATCGTCCGACATTCGCAGGGAGTTGCGCAAGGTGATTCCGCAGTCCGTCGTGAACGAGTTGGCCCGACAGACCGGCGCCGTGAAGCGCCAGCGGCAGGTCCGGATGTTCGACCTGGTCTGGGTACTCGTCCTGGGATTCGGGGGTGGCAGGAAGCGCTCGCTGGCCGGGCTCCGTCGCAGGTACGAGCAGGTGACCGGGCAGACCATCGAGGAGAGCAGCTTCTACAAGCGCTTCTCGCCCGGCATGGTCCGGCTGCTGAAGATGCTGCTCTCCCGGGCGTTCGAGGAGTGCCTCGGCGTGGGACGCAGCCTGAAGGGGCCCCTGGCTGCCTTCAAGGACGTCATCCTGACCGACTCGACCGTGATCCGCCTGCACGACCTGCTGGAGAAGCAGTTCCCGGCCTGCCGGACCAACCACACCAAGGCCGCGATGAAGGCGCACGCCATCATGAGCGTGCGCGGCGTCGGCGAGCAGTCGATCAAGGTGACCGCGGAGCGAGCCCACGACGGACCCGTGTTCCAGGTCGGCCCGTGGGTGCGTGGGCACCTCCTGATGTTCGACCTCGGCTACTTCCACTACCAACTCTTCGCCTGCATCGGACGGAACGGCGGCTACTTCCTGACCCGGCTGAAGAGCAACGCCGACCCGATGATCGTGGCCGTCCACCGTGCCCACCGGGGGCGTGCGATCTCGCTCGTCGGCGAGCGACTTCGTGACGTCATCCCGCGCATGCAGCGCCAGGTGCTCGACGTCGAGGTCGAGGTGAGCTTCCCACGTCGGCGCTACGGCGGGCGCGTTCACCGCGACACTCAGCGCCTTCGCGTGGTGGGCCTCTTGAACCGCGAGACCGGCCAGTACCACCTCTACGTGACCAACGTCCCGGTGGAGAAACTCGCAGCCGAGGACATCGGCACCAGCTACTCTCTTCGGTGGCAGGTGGAACTGCTCTTCAAGGAATTGAAGTCGCACTACCGTCTCGAGGACATGCCGAGCAGCAAGAAGGTCGTCGTGGAAGCCCTGCTCTACGCGGCGTTCCTGACGTTGGTCGTGAGCCGCCGACTCCTGGCGCTCGTGCGACGACGGCTCGCAGCGATGGCCGACCGCATCCCGGAACAGCGCTGGGCGGCCGTCTTCGCCTCCGTCACGAACGAACTCCTCGGTGCCGCCGTTCGCCCGCTTCGCGACGTCCACATCTTGCTCCGCGAACTGGCCCGCTTCCTCCTGCACGAGGCGGTCGATCCCAACGCTGGCCGCCACGGGCTTCTCGTCTCGGTCGAGCAGCGCACTCACCGTCTTCATCCGATGGCTGCCGCGACATGAAATGCTCGCCAGATCAGCCGGTTGGGCATCCCAAAGAGATCACGCATGCATCAGTCAGCGGAGTCGTCCGCCACTCTTTAGGTCCACCTGGAGCTGGCGTCCGGAGAACAAGGTGGTTTTTCGAGCAAGTGCCTCGCGCGTGATCCGGCCCGCCTTCATCGCTCGGGCGTCCGCCTCGCGCTGCTGTT
>CAIVAR010000070.1 GCA_903904005.1 uncultured Anaeromyxobacter sp. | reverse complement strand
CCGATCTGCAGGACGAGGGCGAAGGCGACGATGGCGAGGTTCTTCATGGTGTTTCTCCTTGTCCCCTCCCCTACGGCCGGGCCCGCCCCCTATTTCAAGACCTCGCCCGCCTTCTGCTACCCTCGACCCGCATGGGCATGGACGGATACAGGCGGCTGCTCTCCTACAACGAGCGCTGGGTCGCGGAGCGGACCGCGGACCGGCCGGACTACTTCTCCCGGCTCAAGGACAACCAGGACCCGGAGTACGTGTGGATCGGCTGCTCCGACAGCCGCGTCCCGGCCGAGACGGTGACCGGCTGCCAGCCCGGCGACCTCTTCGTCCACCGCAACGTGGCGAACCAGGTGATCCACACCGACCTCAACATGCTCACCGTGATCTTCTACGCGGTGCAGGCGCTGCGGGTCCGCCACGTCATCGTCTGCGGACACTACGGTTGCGGCGGGGTGAAGGCGGCCATGTCGGGCAGGGACTTCGGCCTCATCAACCGCTGGCTCCAGAACATCAAGGACTGCGCCGAGCGGCACCAGGGGGAGCTCGACGCGCTCCCCGACGAGGAGGCCCGGATGCGCCGGCTCGTCGAGCTCAACGTGATCGAGCAGGTGGACCACCTGGCCAAGACCTCGGTGATCCAGCGCGCCTGGAAGACCGAGGGGCGCCCCTGGCTGCACGGCTGGGTCTACGACATGAAGACCGGCCGGCTGAAGGAGCTCGTGACGCGGACGTCGACCGACCTGCCCCACCCGGTGCACCGGTTCGACGTGGGGGAGTAGGGCGCTTCCTACCGGTCGCGCAGGGTCTCGACCTCGTCGACCGCCACCGTCCCGCGGCTGCGGTAGACGGCGATGACGATGGCGAGGCCAACGGCGGCCTCGGCCGCGGCGACCGCGATGACGAAGAAGGCGATGGCGTGCCCCGACATGGAGCCCTGCTGGCGGGCGAAGGCCAGGAAGGTGAGGTTCGCCGCGTTGAGCATGAGCTCGATGCACATGAAGACGATGATGGCGTTCTTCTTCACCAGCACGCCGGCGAAGCCGATGGCGAAGAGGAAGGCGGCGAGCGCGAGGAAGTGGGTGACCGGGACCATGGCTAGATCTTCTCCTTGGCCACCACCACCGCGCCCACGATGGCCACGAGGAGCAGCACGCTCGTGGCCTCGAAGGGGAGCAGGTACTGGGTGAAGAGGATGCGCCCCACGGCCTTCACCGTCCCGAAGTCCTCCCCGACCGCCTTCATGGCGCGGGGACCGGACTGGGTGATGGCGCTCACCACCAGCGCGAGCAGCCCGGCGGTGCCGGTGATGCCCACCCACTTGAGGGCGGTGACCTTCTCGAGCCCCAGCTCGGCGTCGGTGAGGGAGAGCAGCATGACCACGAAGAGGAAGAGCACCATGATGGCGCCCGCGTAGACGATGATCTGGATGAAGGCGAGCAGGTGGGCGGTGAGCAGGACGTAGATGCCGGCCAGCCAGAAGAAGGCCGAGACCAGGCTCATGGCGGCGTAGACCGGGTTGCGGGCCGCGACCACGCCTGCCGCCGACGCGATGAGCGGGACGGCGAAGATCCAGAACAGGACCATCTCGGCTGTGATGCCCATCGCTTACCTCGACCTAGTGACGGTTGCCGCCGACCAGCGCCTCGCGGGCTTGCCGGGAGACGCCCCAGGCGGTCTCGCCGTGCTTGCAGCCGCGCCCCTCGATGTGCTCGACGAACTCCTGGCGGAACTTCTTCACGAAGCTCTGGACCGGCATGGCCGCCGCGTCGCCCAGCGCGCAGATGGTCTGCCCCATGATGTTGCCGGGCAGCTGCTCGATGAGCGCGAGGTCCTTCATGGTGCCCTCGCCCCGCTCGATCTTCTCGAGGATCTTCCACATCCAGGGGGTGCCCTGCCGGCAGGGCGTGCACTGGCCGCAGCTCTCCTCGGCGTAGAACATGGCGATGCGCGCCAGCGCGCGGACCATGCACACCGACTCGTCCATGACGATCACGCCGCCCGAGCCGGACATGGTGCCGGCGGACTTGATGGCGTCGGGCTCGAGCGAAATGTCGATCTCGTCGCCGCGGAGCACCGGCGAGGAGGAGCCTCCCGGGATGACCGCCTTGACGGGGCGCCCGCTGGCCGTCCCGCCGCAGTCCTCCATGATGAGCTTCTTCAAGTTGTAGCCGGCCGGCTTCTCGTAGACCCCGGGGCGCTTCACGTTGCCGGAGACCCCGAAGAGGCGCGTGCCGCCGGTCTTGCCGGCGCCCAGCGCCGCGAAGGCCGCCGCCCCGTGCTCGACGATCCAGGGCACGTTGGCGAGCGTCTCGACGTTGTTGATGATGGTGGGCTTTCCCCAGAGGCCGATGATGGCCGGGAAGGGGGGCTTGAAGCGCGGGTAGCCCTTCTTGCCCTCCACCGACTCCATGAGGGCGCTCTCCTCGCCGCAGATGTAGGCGCCGGCGCCGCGGACCACGTGGACCTCGAGCGGGAAGTCGGCCTTGCCGAGGAGCTTCGGGCCTCCGAAGATCCCCGCCGCGACCGCCTCCTCGATGGCCTTCTCGAGGGCCCGGGCCTGCTTGGCGAACTCGCCGCGGATGTAGATGTAGGCGAGGTGGATGTCGAGGGCGAAGCAGGTGATGGCGATGCCCTCGAGGAGCATGTGCGGGTCGTACTCGCAGATGTACCGGTCCTTGAAGGTACCGGGCTCCGACTCGTCGGCGTTGATGCAGAGGTAGCGGGGGCGGACGTCCTTGGGGAGGAAGGTCCACTTGAGGCCGGTGGGGAAGCCCGCGCCGCCGCGGCCGCGCAGGTTGGACGCCTTCACCTGCTCGACGATGGCCACGGGCTCCATCCCGAGGGACTTCTCGAGCCCGGCGTAGCCGCCGTCGGCGCGGTAGCCCACGAGGGAGGGGTCCTTCTTGGGCCAGCGCTTGGTGAGGATCAGGGTCTCGCTCACTTGAGCCCTCCCAGGATCTGGGTGACCGACTGGGGAGTGAGCCCCTCGTGCATCTCCTCGTCGACCAGCATGACGGGCGCGGTGCCGCAGGAGCCGAGGCACTCGACCTGGCGGAGCGTGATGCGCCCGTCGGCGGTGGTGCCACCGTTCTCGAGGGCGAGCTTGCCCTTCAGGTCCTCGAAGAGGTCGAACCCGCCGGCCAGCGAGCAGGAGACGTTGGTGCAGACCTCGACCACGTGACGACCCACCGGACGCGTGTGGTACATCACGTAGAAGGTGGCGACCTCCTCGGCGCGGGTGGCCGAGGCGCCCAGCCGGTCGGCGGCGAGCTTCTGGGCCGCCGGCGAGAGCCAGCCGAAGATCTCCTGGGCGCGGCGCAGGGCGGCGAGCATCGCCGCCTCCTTGTGATCGGGGGGAACCCGCCTCAGGATCTCGGGGAGCGCGGCATCGAACCGGGCCACCTTGTCCTTCGGCAGCTCCGCGATCTCCTGCGGGCCGCGGTCCGCGGTCGAGTGGTCGTGATGGGACATAAAGGTCGGAGATGCCTCGAAAAAAGTCTTCGCAGGCTACGGATCGGGTCTGGGGTTGTCAAGGAAGATCCGGGTCGCCGCGAAGGCCCGGAAAAGCGCGAGGGCCTACCGGATCGCGTCCGGCAGGCCCCCGTTGACGTCGACCTCGAACGCTACTTGCTCTTCTTGTTGAACGCGTCCTTGAGCGCCTTCGCCGGGGCGATCTTGACCACCGTCTTGGCGGCGATCTTGATGGCCTCGCCCGTGGCCGGATTGCGGCCCATGCGCGCCTTGCGCTGCTGGAGCTTCACTGCGCCCAGGCCGCCCAGCGGAATCTTGCCGGCCGACTTGAGGCTCTTCATGACCACTTCCTCGACCGCGCCGAAGACGGCCTTCGCCTGGGCCTTCGAGATCCCGGCCTTCTCGGCAACGGCGGTGAAGAACTGAGCCTGCGTCATGCTCATGTGTATCCCTCCTTGGGGCACCGCCGGGAAACCGCCGCGAAACCCGCGCCGGGCCGGCGAATCAGGCGTCCGGGATATCGCTTTCGGATCCCCGAGTCAACTGAGGACTGCGCGATTTTGCCCGTCAAATGGGCCTGATCCGGTGATCCACCCTCCGAGAAGATCCAAAAAGCCCAAGAACAGGCCCTTCCGGGGGCTCCGGAGCCCTTCCGGAACCCGCCTAGGGGCGCCAGAAGGCCCAGAGGATCTCCCAGGCGATGAGGGCGATGATGGTGATCTCGAGGAGCTCGGCCCGGCGGGTGTCGGCGCCGTCGGAGAGCACCCGGTTCACCTCGGCGAGCATCCGGTGCTTGCGCAGCACCGAGTCCTGCCAGGCCGGCAGCCGGAAGCGGCGCAGCGCCGCCTGGTAGAGGCGCGCCAGGTAGAAGTCCCCCACGATCTTCACCGCGTTGTCGACCCGGTCGACCGTCTCCGACATGTCGACGAGCAGCGTGGCCGTCCGTCGCATCAGGCGGTTGTAACGGCGGGTGAACATCCCGGCGTTGCCGGCGCGCTCCGTCTCGCCGCGGATGGCGGCCAGCTCGAGGTCGAGGAAGGCGTCGTACCAGCGCAGCTCGAGGAGCTGCGCGGTGGCCAGCTCGAGCAGGTCCGGCACGTCGGTGGAGCCGGAGGGCTCGTGGACGAAGGCGCTGTTCCAGTCGACCACGGCCAGGTCGGTCTCCAGGTAGGCGAAGCGGTGCTTCAGCACGTCGGCGCGCTCCCCGGGGGCGAGCGGGACGGGGTCGGTCTCGCCGAGGAGCAGCCGGTCGAGCGGGGCCCGCTCGAGCAGCTCGGCGCCGGTGACCCGCCGGTCGAAGGCGCGCACGAAGAAGACGGTGTAGGTCTCGATGCCTTCCCACTCGTGGGGGCGCAGGAGCGCCGGCGCGAGCGCGACGGAGAGCTCCGAGGCGAGCGCGCGGGCCATCGCGTCGAGTTCCGGCGTGGGGTGCTCGAGGAGCGTCTCGGCGAGGGGCACGAGCTCCTCGAGGGAGGCGCCCGGCGCCACCGCCAGCTCGAAGAGGAAGCTCGCGACCCCGTAGTCGAAGAGGCTGACCTGCACCTCCACGCGCCGGGGCTGCCCGGCGATGCGCACGTCGCGGGCGCCCAGCCCGAGCCGGAGCGGCGGGTGGGGGATCTCGATGGCCGAGCGGGGGCTGGCCAGCCGGACCCATGACTTGGGCGCCTGGGAGAGCGCCTCGGCGCGGGCCAGGTCGATCGCGTCGGCGACGTCGAGGATCCGGTAGATCCGGACCGATCCTTCCTGGACACGGAGCGGAGCGGGCTGCATGGGGGAAGCGTAGCGCGGAAACGACCCCGGGGATCCGGCTCAGACGGAGCGGGGCGCCGGGTCCCGCCCCCGCCGGAGCGTGAGCCCGGCCACCGCCACGCCCCAGATCACCACCACCGGGAGCGCCTTCAGCGCGTAGGGGGCGATGTAGCGCCCCCGGAAGCCGGGCGGTACGAGGTCGGAGTAGGTGACCGAGACGAACAGGAAGGCGAACCAGAGCAGGGCGCGGTGGAACGGCGTGCTCGGCTGGGAGAAGTGCCAGAGCGCGATCCCGGCCATGGCGATGACGTAGGTCGGCGACTCGCTCAGGTGGTTGAAGGCGATCATCCACATGAGCAGCGCCCCCAGGAAGGCGGCGCGGAAGCCCTGCCGCCCGAAGGCGCCGGGGTTCGTGAGCGGCAGCGCGGTCAGGAGGCCGGCCGCGGCGAGCAGCCCGATCCGCGGCGGGTCGAGGCCGAACCAGGACTGCAGGATGGTCGCCGCCGAGAGCCCGACCCCGGCGGCGTGGGTGCTCGTGGTGTGGAGCCGCCACCAGTTGGCGTACTGCCAGGCCAGGCTGGACGGCGAGACGAGCAGGAGCGGCACCGCGGCCAGCGCCACCATCCAGCCGGCCGTCCAGGCGATGAGCCGGAACCGCTGCGGGTAGGCGAGGAAGAGGAGCCCGGCCGCCAGCGGGAAGATCTTCACGTAGCCCGCCAGCGCCAGGAAGAGGCCGGCGGCCCAGGCCCGCCGCTCCTCGGCCATCGCCAGGGTGAGCAGGAGGAGCCCGACGATGGCCGGGTTGGTCTGCGAGTGCTGCGCGGCCCCGATGAACTCCGGGAGCAAGAACCAGACGAAGAGCGCACGGGCCCGCGGGTCGAGCCCGGGGACGGCGCGGATCCCGGCCACCATCACCGCGGCGCAGGCCAGGTCCCAGAGGACGAGCCCGAGCCGGACCGGCAGCACCGCGAAGGGCGCCATGAGGGCCGCGAAGGTGGGGCTGTAGAGGAAGTTGTCGAAGTGTTCGGCCGGAAAGTAGAGGTAGAGGTCGCGCCCCTCGACGAGGTGGACGAAGGCCTGCCGGAAGATGACGAAGTTGTTGTAGTGGGTGTAGCCGCCCGGCAGGGGGTTGACGGCGGTCTGCACCATCATCTGCACCGCCGCGATCACGGCGACGAGCAGGGGGGCGCCGAGCGCCACGCGCGGGTCGAGGAAGAAGGCGGCGAGCCTGCGCCGGAGGGCGGTCACGTCCACGCCTCCGAGGGGCGGACGAGCCTCACCCCGGCAGCGGCGCAGTCGCTGGCGAAGCGGTCCGATTCCAGGTGGCGGAGCTCGGCGCCGCGGGCCGTGGCGGCCGGCCCCTCGCCGGGGAGGCCGGGGTGGCACATGACGAGCCCGCCGTCGGAGAGGTCGGCGAGCCAGCCGCGCAGGAGCCCGGGGAAGTCGGAGCGCGCCGAAAGGTCGTAGACGCCGGCGAAGTCGGGGTTGTGGGCGATCCCCTCGGCCTCGAGCGTCCGGAGGAGGGGGCGGGCGCCCAGGCCGGCGACGATGGCCGCCTTGGTCCCGCGCGGCCGGAGCGGGACCACGCTGCGGACGGCCGGGATGCGGTCGCCGTAGCGGCGCCGGAGCACGCCGAGGAGCGCCTCGCGAACCGGGCGGAGCTGGTGGACGTGGTGGTGGCCGTCGACGAAGGCCGGCGGGGCGCCGGTCGCGGCCTCGAACCGGTCGAGCTGCGCGGAGATCCGGTCGGCCACGCCGGCCGGGTCGACGAGCCCGATCGCCCCGCGTGCGGCGAAGGCCAGGAGCGCGCTCGCGGACCGGGTCCCGAGGTCGAGGTGGAGCCCGGCGTCGGCGCATCCGGCCACACCGGGCAGCGCCCGGGCCCCCTCCCGCCAGGCCGGCATGTCGACCATGCAGGTCACCGCGGTCACCCGCCCCATGGCGGCGAGCCGCAGGATCCCCTCGTTCACCGAGAGTTCCATCCCGAAGTCGTCGGCGCAGAGCACCACCCTGCGCGGCGCTGGGCCAGCCGGGGGGCTCATCGGGCGGGCGGCCCCTCGCGCGGCGGCACGAGGCCGCGGTCCACCTCCTCGGCGACGAGGAAGTTGGGGCGGCGCTTCACCTCCTCGAAGACCCGGCCCAGGTACTCCCCGATCACCCCGAGCGAGAGGAGCTGCACGCCGGAGAAGAACATGATGCTCACCACGATGGTGGGGTAGCCCGGCACCTTGGTGCCGAAGACCATCTCCTCGACGACGACCCAGGCGCCGTAGCCCAGCGCCACCACCGAGACCAGCGCTCCGGCCACGGCCACGGCGCGCAGCGGGAGGGTGGAGAAGGAGGTGAGCCCGGCCATGGCCAGCCGGAAGAGGTTCCCGAACCCGAAGGAGCTCCGCCCGGCGGCGCGCGGTCCGGGCTCGTACTCGACGGGGACGGCGTGGAAGCCCACCCAGGCGTAGAGCCCCTTCATGAAGCGGGCCCGCTCGGGCAAGCGGTTCAGCGCGTCCACCACCCGCCGGTCGAGCAGGCGGAAGTCCCCGGCGTCGGGCGGGATGTCGACCTGCGCGGCGCGCGCCATGCCCGCGTAGAAGGCGGCGGTGCAGGTGCGCTTGAGCCACGACTCGTCGCGACGGTGGGCCCGCACCGCGTAGACCATGTCGGCGCCCTCGCGCCAGCGCTCGAGCATGGCCGGGATCATCGTGGGCGGGTGCTGCCCGTCGCCGTCGAGGATCACCACCACGTCGCCGCGCGCCGCCTCGAGCCCGGCCGAGAGCGCCGCCTCCTTGCCGAAGTTGCGCGAGAGCTCGACGTAGTGGACGCCGCAGGCATCGGCCACCTCGAGGACCCGATCGCGCGTGTCGTCCCGGCTCCCGTCGTTCACCACCACGATCTCGAACCGGGTGGCGAGGGCGGCGAGCTGGTCGCGCAGGGCGGCGAGGAAGGTCGCGGCGTTCCTCCCCTCGTCGAACATGGGCACCACCGCCGAGAGGGTCGGCTTCGCGCTGCGGCGGTCGGCGGCGGGCAGGGAGGTCACCAGGCTGGTGATTTTCTCACATGCGGCGGCGATTCGCTCCTTCCTCGACGCCCCGGGAGAGACCCGGGACGGGCGAGGCGCCGGTGCTAGCCTCGGGCATGCTCTTCCCAGGCTTCGCAGGGGTGTGGACGCCCGTCCTCCAATCACGGAAGGTGAAACGCGATCCGGTCGGCATCCGGGTCGCCGGCGAGAAGGTGGTGCTCTTCCGCGGGCGGGACGGCGTGCCCGGCGCGCTGGTCGACCGCTGCCCCCACCGGGGCGTAGCCCTCTCCCTCGGCCAGGTCGGCGAGGACGGCTGCATCGCCTGCCCGTTCCACGGCTGGCGGTTCGGGCCCGACGGCACGGCCCGCCACGTCCCGCTCAACCCCGACGCCAAGCTCGAGCGGCTGGGGGCGACGGCGCTGCCGGTTCGCGAGATCGGGGACCTGCTCTGGATCTTCACGGCGGCGGTGGAGACGGCGCCGGTGGAGCCCATCCCGCCCGAGGCCCTCGTGGATCCCGCGCTCCGGCGGACCTACCTCGAGGTCACCTGGAACTGCCACTGGACCCGGGCGATGGAGAACATGCTCGACACGCCCCACCTCCCCTTCGTCCACCGCACCACCATCGGCCGGTCGATGGCGAAGCGGATGACCCCCTCGTCCCGGATGGAGATCACCTGGGAGGAGCGCCCCTGGGGCAGCCGGCAGGGATTCCGGCTCGACGGCCAGGGCGACGTCGCCTTCCTGGATTTCCACAGGCCCAACATGATGGCGCTCCACATCCCGATCCCGGGGCGGCGCTTCCGGATGCACGCGCTGGTGATCCCGATCGACGACCGGACGACGCGCCTCATCGTGGCGAGCGCCCGCGACTTCGCCACCTTCCCGCTCCTCGATCCGTTCTTCGACCGGATGAACGCCCGCATCGCCGCGCAGGACCAGGGGGTCGTCGAGTCGTCGGATCCGGTGGAGGCGCCCCCGGCGGGCGAGGAGGTCTCGGTCGCGACCGACCGGGCCACCCTCCACTTCCGGAAGTACTACCTGGACGAGCTTCGCCCGTCCGGGAAGGGGTAGGGACCGGCGACCCGGCGCAAGCGCCCGGGATTCCTGGTCGTTTTTTTCAACGTCACATCCGTCGGGCCTGCGCCTCCAATCCTGCGAACGGATTCACCACACCGAACGCGGAACGGAGCACGCCATGACGACCCCGACCACGCAGACCCTGAACTTCGGAACTCCCGGCAAGGGGCGCGGCTGGAAGGATGCCTTCGTCGTCAGCTTCCTCGCGATCGTCCTCGGCGCCTTCGTGGCCGAGATCTCCACCTCGCACAGGATGGCCCCCCCGGGCCAGCCGGTCGCAGCGGCGGCATCCGCGACCACCGCTCGCGGCTAGCACGGGGAAGGTCGGGCTCCGAAGGACGGAGTCCATGGAACCGGTCGTCGCGGCCCCTGAACCGCGTCGGCCGGTTTCAGTTTTTCCAGCGGGGCGGCATGGCGTTCGCATTCATATCCCGGTATGAATGTCCATATGACGATCGTCGGTCCCCCCGGCACCCGCCGGATCACCGCAAACCTCGACGCCGAGCTGCTCCGGAAGGCCTGCGCCGTCACCGGGGAGGGCATCACCGAGACGCTCGCCCTCGGGCTGGAGATGGTCCGCCGCTCGGCCGCGGCGTCGCGGGCGCGGTCGCTCCGGGGCAAGCTCCCCCTCGACCTCGACCTGGAAGCCTCGCGTGAGCGCGCTCGTCGTTGACACGTCCAGCTGGGTCGCCTACCTCGGCCGCGGCGACGGCGACCTCCTCGACGAGGCGCTCGACGAGGGGCGCGTCCGCCTCCCCCCGCTCGTCGCCGCGGAGCTGATCTCGGGCCGCATGACACCGGGGCAGCGAGATGCCCTCGAGCACCTGCTCTCCGACCTGCCGCTCTGCGCGGCCGGGCTCGATCACTGGGTGCGTGTGGGGCGCCTGCGCGCGGCGCTCGCGGCCCGCGGGCTCTCGGTCTCCACGCCCGACGCCCACGTGGCGCAGTGCGCGCTCGACCTGCGGGGGGCCCTGCTCACGGAGGACGGCGTCTTCGCCCGGATGGCCCGGCTCGTGCCGCTTCGCCTCGCCTGAGAGGGCGCCTTCCGGCCGCCTTCAAGCCCCGACGAGCCGGAGCGGCGCCTGCGACTTCTGCTTCGGGAACTCGATGAGGTATTCGCCGGAGAAGCAGGCGTCGCAGTAGCGGGACCGCTCCTCGCCCATGGCGGCGTACATGCCCTCCATGGTGAGGTAGCCGAGCGTGTCGGCTGTGATGTAGCGGGCGATCTCGTCGATGCCGTGGGAGCTGGCGATGAGCTCCTGCCGGTTCGGCGTGTCGATGCCGTAGTAGCAGGGCCAGGCCGTGGGCGGCGACGAGATGCGCATGTGCACCTCGGTGGCGCCGGCGCCCCGGAGCATCTTCACGATCTTGCGCGAGGTGGTCCCGCGCACCACCGAGTCGTCGACGACGACGAGCCGCTTCCCCTTCAGCATGTCCTTCACCGCGTTCAGCTTCAGCTTCACGCCGAAGTGGCGGATGGACTGGGCCGGCTCGATGAAGGTGCGCCCGACGTAGTGGGAGCGGACGAGCCCCATCGCGAAGGGGATCCCGCTCGCCTTGGAGTAACCGATGGCGGCCGGCACGCCCGAGTCGGGCACCGGGATGACCATGTCGGCCTCGGCCGGCTGCTCGGCGGCGAGCCGCGCGCCGAAGGCGGCGCGGGTGGCGTAGACCGACTTGCCGAAGAGCACCGAGTCGGGCCGGGCGAAGTAGATGTGCTCGAAGACGCAGCGGCCGGTGCGCTCCGGGCCGGGGCCGGGGAAGAGCCGCTCGGTGTGGAAGCCGGACTCGTCGATCACCACGAGCTCGCCCGGTTCCACCTCGCGGATGTACTCGGCCTCGATGAGGTCGAGCGCGGTGGTCTCGCTGGCGAGCACGTAGCTGCCCTTCAGCCGCCCCAGCACGAGGGGGCGGAACCCCATGGGATCGCGGACGCCGACGAGGGCCTTCTCGGTGAGGATGACGAGGCTGTAGGCGCCCTGAACCTTGGAGAGGGCCTGGCGGAGCGCGGCGAGCAGGTGCTCGCGCGTCCCCGGCCGGTACTCGGTGCGGGCCCGGGCCATGAGGTGGACGAGCACCTCGGTGTCGCTCGTGGTCTGGAAGATGGAGCCGGCGGCCTCGAGGTCGTTGCGCAGCTGCTCGGCGTTGACCAGGTTGCCGTTGTGGGCGACGGCGAGCGCCCCGCCCGCGTACTGGATGGCGATGGGCTGGGCGTTTTTTAGATGACTCGCCCCGGCGGTGCTGTAGCGGACGTGGCCGATGGCGGCGCCGCCCTTCAGGGTATCGAGCACCGGCGCGGTGAAGATGTCGGCCACGAGCCCCATGCCCCGGTGGACGTGGAGCGTCTTGCCGTCGGTGGCGACGATGCCCGCCGACTCCTGCCCGCGGTGCTGGAGCGCGTGGAGGCCGAGGTAGGTGAAGTTGGAGGCGTCGAGGTCGCCCCCGAGCGCCCAGATCCCGAAGACCCCGCACTCGTCCTTGAGCTTGTCGAACGCCGCGTCGTAACCCATGAGGCGTCGCAGTATAACGGTTGGGTGCTGAAAAAGCTCACGACCTGGGCGGTGGTCGCCATCGGCGTAACATTGCTGATTCTCTCGGTCTTTCCGGTACGCGGCCCACGCGTACCGGGTGCTCCCCGGGTCGTCTCGGCCGCCCGCGGCGAGGGGCCGCTCTCGGCGGGCGCAGCCGCCGTCCCCCTCGCGGTGCCGCCGGGATCGCCCATCGGCGGCTACCCGCGCCTCCGCTACGCGAGCCAGGGGGTCCTGGACGAGCCGATGGCCCGGGCGCTCGTGCTCACCGAAGCCGGACTCTCGGTCGCGGTCGTCTCGGTGGACGTGCTGCTCGTCCCGGCAGCGCTCCGGCAGAAGGTCGAGGCCCGGCTGCGCGATCTCCAGCTCGACGCGGTGCTCGTCGCGGCAACCCATACCCACTCCGGTCCCGGAGGCTTCTGGGACGACGCCCTGGGGTCCCGCTTCGGCACCGGTCCCTACGATCCGGCGCTGGAGGAACTGCTGGCCGGGCGCATCGCCGATGCGATCCGGAAGGGCGCCGCCGCGCGCGGCCCGGCGCTCGTCTCGGTCGCGCGTTCCCGCCGGGTCGACCTCGTCCGCAACCGGGACGGCGGAGACCGCGGAGGACGGCTCCTCGCGGTCCGGCTCGAGCGGCCGGGGGGCGAGGTGGTGGGGCAGCTCGTCGTCTTCCCGGCCCATGCCACGATCCACCCCAGCTCGAACCGGCTGCTCTCCGCCGACTGGCCGGGCGTGATGGCCCGCGAGCTCCCGGGGGTCACGGTCTTCCTGCAGGGCGCGGAGGGGGACCAGACCTGGACGCTCCCGGCGCCGCAGCCCGGGGCGCCGCACGTCGCCTTCGGCAGGCTGCTCGCCGCGGAGGTCCGCTCGCTTCCCTACCCGCAGGGCGATGAGTCCCCTCCCCTGGCTGCGGCCGCGGCCGAGGTGGGGCTCCCGGCCCCTTCGTTCGGCGCGGTCCCGCCCTTCCTCGACCGGCTCCTCTCGAACCTCCTCTGGAACTGGTTGCCCGAGCGGACGCGGGTCGTGGTCTTGCGGGTCGGCGCGGCGACGCTCGTGGCCGTGCCCGCCGAACCGGGCGAGGCGGTGGCGAACGGCTGGCGTGGCGCGTTCGGCCCGGACGCAGAGGTGGTCTCGCTCGTGGGCGACTACGTCGGCTACGTCGAGACGGCGGAGGGGGTCCGGGCCCGAAGCGGGGAGGCGAAGCGGACCTACCTCGGGCCCGACCTGGCGCGGGTGCTCCAGGACGGGCTCGGCGTGGCGAAGGGCGCCCTGCCTCCGGCGCCCGGACGCTAGAAACGCAGCGCGAGCCCGGCCGGCCCCGGCTCGACCGGGAGTGAAGGCACGAGCAGCCAGAGGACGGTCGCCCCGGCTCCGAGGAAGAGCGCCGTGCCGCCGGCGATCCAGGCGTTCCTCCGCTCCGACTGGAAGGCCGAGGTGGCCGCCGCGTAGGCCGCGGGGTCGACACCGGGCTTCAGCGAACCGTCGGGCAGGACCATCCCCTGGGCGTCGGCGTGGGAGCCCGCGGCGGCGATCCCCTGCCAGGTGGCCAGGCCTGCGGCCGCGGCGGCGAGGCCTGTCGCCGTCCAGGCGGCCGGCCGGATCCAGGGGGCGGGAGGCGTGAACGCGAGCGCGACCGGCGCCCGGGGAGGGCGCGGTGACAGGTCGGGAGGCGCGGTCGTGGGGCCGGCGACGACGGCCACCGACCGATCGGCGGCGAGCGCGACGGTGGCGCTCTCGACGCGGCCGCCGCTCTCCACACCGACCCGGTAGCTTCCGGCGGGGAGCCGGACCTCGGCCGGCACTGCGCCGATCGAGCGCCCCTGGACCCAGGCCCAGCCCGGGGCGTCGCCTCCGGTGATGCGAAGGAGGAAGCGCGGCCGGGCGGCGACCCGCGACCGGGCCGCGTCGAGGTCGCGGCGAAAGGCGGGCGAGTAGAGGTCGGGATCGAGCCGGAGCCCGGGATCGAGCGACAGGGCCCGTTCCGTCGCGGCGCGGGCCGAGGCGCCATTGCCGAGGGTCGATTCGACGACCGCGAACCGGAGGAGGGCCCGGACCCACTCCTCCTCGGACGCCTCGTTCGCCGGCAGCGCCTCGAGGCTGGCGAGGATCTCCTGGTAGCGGCGGGCGGCGGCGCGGTAGTCGCCCGACCGGATGGCTGCCTCGGCGGCGAGGTGGGCCGCCTCGAGGTCGGGCGGCGCGGCGGCGAGGGCCGGTGTGGCTGCCAGCAGGAGGACGAGCGCGGCGGGGATCGATGGGCGGGGCATCCTTCGGCGGACCTTTGCAACCGGCGTGCGTCCGGGCGAGGCGCCGATATCGGCGCGGATCCGTGATCCACGGGTCCGCCCCGCGGACGTCGGGTCCGTACCCCGTACGGTGGGTGACGATATCGGGCCCGTCAGAAAGGGGGTGTTGGTGTGGAATGGTGTTCGCATTGGGTATCCGTGGCTTTTGTGGGGAACTTACTTATAAGCACCTACCCACACCTTGGAGGGATACCCAAATGGGTCCATTCTCGGCGCGGTACAGCGCCTCGATCTTCGTCCTGACCAGCATGTTCGCGGCCGCGGCCTGCGGTGACCTGCCCTCGCCGTCGTCCTGCTCAAGCGAGAGCGCCTGCCCTTCCGGAGCCTGGTGCCGCTCGGGCCAGTGCGTGGCCAATGCCGCGCCGGTGGCCGTCATCGAGACGCCGGCCACGACGGGCACGAGCAGGCCGCTCCTCTTCCGCGGGGGGGCGAGCCACGACGCCGACCCGGGGGATGCGATCGCCGCCTGGTCCTGGAAGGTCTCGCCGCCTGCCGGGACCACGGGTTGCGAGCCGCTTCCCGGGAGCGGAACCACGGCCGACCTCACCGTGATCTTCCCGTGCGCCGGCGACCACGAGGTCTCGCTCTCCGTCCGCGACTCGATGGGGCTCGAGAGCGCGGTCCGGACGGTCCGCGTCCGCGTCGACCTCACCCTCGACCCCCCGCAGCTCACCGCCGGACCGGACCTCTCGGTCGATCACCGCTGCAGCGGCGCTCCCCTCTCCTGCACCCCGTGGGACGGCGTCTCCGCGGAGCTGGCGCTGTCGGCGATCGGCACGGCCCCCGCCGGCGTCTCCTTCACCTACCGCTGGACCGTCGAACCGCCCCCGGAGCTGGCCCAGCAGCCGGCGCCGCGCGTGACCTTCGTTCCCAGTGACACGGTGGCCGAACCCCGGGTCCGCATCGAGACCGCGGGCACCGCCATCTCCGGCAGGTACACCTTCGTCGTCGCCGCGACCGACTCGCGCGGGATGGTCGCGGTGGGGCGGCAGCGCGTCGACGTCGGCAACCGCCCGCCGGTCCTCTCCGGTGGCGGCCGCGTCCTCCTCCCGCACGGATACGACTCCGCCACCCGGCGGTTCATCGCCACCGGCGAGACCTCGCCGGCCACCTGGAGCGACCCGGACGGCGATCCGGTCGCCCCCCTCGGGTTCACCTCCAGCCGCTCGGGCGACGGGGGCAACGTGTTCGACGTGCAGGGGCTCGGGGACCGCGCGCGCATCACCGTGGTGGTGCCCTACACGAAGCCCTCCGACGCCGGATTCCTCATCGGGCCCGGCGTCTCCCGGCGTGTGGAGCTGGTCGTGGCCGACGTGAACGGCGCGCGCGCCTCGACCGGCTGGGACGTGGAGGTGACGAACCGGGCCCCGCGACTCGTCACCGCGGTCCCGTCGGCCTCGGTGGACCACACCTACGAGGCCCCGTTCCAGCGGTACACGGCCCAGGCCGCCCTGTCCTCCTGGGTCGACGACGACGGCGACCCGCTCCTCCTCGCCGTCCAGGGTGACACCACCTGCACCGACGTCGTGGAGCGGCAGGGCACGGCCTGGGTCACCTGCAGCGCACCGTTCGCCGGCCGGCCCGACGTGGGACGGCTGGCCGGGCAGCACGCATTCTCCGTGACCGCGGCAGACCCGTTCGTGCCCGGACCGGCGCAGGCGACGCGCCTGGAGATCCGCAACCGCCCGCCGCGCCTGGTGGCCGCCACCCTCACCCTGGGGATGGCCTGCGCCTCCGTGGGGCCCACCTGCTGCACGGAGGGGATCGCCAAGGGCACCTGCCTCGAGTACGACTTCCGGTTCGTCCAGACCTCGGTGCTGACCCCGGTCGTGCTGGACGACGACGGCGACCCCCTCGACCTCTCCCTCGCCGCCTCGGGCGGATGCCTCACGGCGGCGCCGCCGGTGCAGCCGTGCGCCGGTACCGGCTGCGCGCCCGTCCTGACGATGTGCGGCGACCAGTGGGCCTGCGCCGCCTGGGCTCCCGCCGGCACGCTCTCGGTGTCGGCCGGCGACGGGCTCGCGGGCGTGACGGGCCCGGTCACCGTGGACGGGGTCTGCCGCCCCTGACGGAGTCGCCGGGTGCCGGCGCTCAGCTGCCCGAGGGCACGAGCCGCTTCCGCTCCAGCGCCGCGTCGGCGGCGGCGGCCAGGTCCTCGGGGCCGAGCGCCTTGTCGAGGACGGCGTCGGCGCCGGCGTTCTCCATGCGCTTCTCGAGCGCCGGGTCGAGCGTCCCGGCGATGACCACGATGGCGAGCTCCGACTCGCCACCCGCGCCGCGGATGGTGCGCACGAAGGTCTCGCCGTCCATGGCCGGCATGCGCACGTCGGTCACGAGCAGGTCGAGGGTGAGCAGCTCGTCGGCGACGATGTGCAGCCCCTCCTGGCCGTCCTTGGCGGTGAGCACCTCGAAGCCCCGCGCCTGGAGCGAGTCGGTGAGGGCGCGCAGGATGAGCACGTCGTCGTCGACCACGAGCGCCCGCCGGGGACGCGCAGAGATGCGGGCCAGGACCGCGGCGAGCTTCTGCCGCCCGTCCTCGTCGAGCTCGATCTTCACCCCCATGCCCCGCGGGTTGCGGAACATCACGATGGCCGGCGCGCGGAGTTGCGTGCCGCCGGGCAGGCGCATGTCGAGGGTGAGCTTCGTCCCCTCGGGCAGGGCCGAGTTCGTGCGCACGAAGGCGCCGCCCTGGGAGAGGTTCTCTACGTAGTCGTCGGCGAACTCCTCGGGGTTGGCGTACTCGAGCCGGGCGGTCGGGCCGTCCTCGGCCTGGACCTTCACCGGCGCGTTCACGGCGTAGCGCGGCGCGATGCGCGAGTTCACCCCGGGGTCGTCCACGCTGGTGGCGTGGGTGGTGAGCGCCGCGGCCAGGATGGGGGGGAGCCCGTCGAAGGAGAGGGTGAATCCGGCCGCACGTCCAGGGGCGGCGTCCGCCTCGCCGCGGACCTCGACCACGCGCGCGCGCGCCTCGAGGGGGCGGTCCATGCGCGGAACCCGGAGGAGGACGTTCATCACGTCTCCCATCGGGGGCGCGCTCACGCCCGGGACGAAGAGCCGGCGCGCCGCCGGGTCCCAGGTGACGGCGGCGAAGGCGGCGCTCCCGGCGTCCATGGAGAGCGTGGGGTGGGCGTCGGAGGCCGGTCGCCGGTCGGGCGGAGCCCCGGCGACGTTGGCGATGCGGGCGGCGGCCTCGGGAACGTTGCGGGCCGCCACCTCGACGGAGCGCACCTCGCAGCGGGTGGCCCGCTCCTCGATCATCCGGCGGTCCTCGGCCCGACCGGTGGTCAGGTTCCAGGGCATCCCGCCGGCCCGCGCGCACCAGTAGTGGAACCTGGCATCGGCCTGGGGCGTCATCCCCCGCGTGCGGGCGACCACCAGGAAGGAGTGGGTGGCCGGGCTGTACCCGAGGTCCACGTTCTCGAGGGCGCCATCCAGGATGCTGGGGAGCCAGGCGGCGAGCCGCTCCGCGGCGAGGAGCCGGTCCCCGACGGTGCGTTCGAACGAAGCGGCCAGGATCTGACGTTCACCATCGGGCACGGTTGGTCCTCTCCGATCGCGGCCGGTGGCGGCCGACGGATCGCGGGTCCGATTGTAGCCTCCCGGAGGAACCGCCGGCGACACACCACCCGGGGCGCACGGTGGGTTGCGGGGCAGGTAGACGAATATTTGGCCCTTTTGGGGCGCCACCCCCTCCCTAGCGCCGGATCTCCAGGGTCTCGCCCACCGCCAGGACCTTGACCCGATCCGGGGCGATTCCCCGGCGCGCGCGTTCCGCCTCGAGCCGGACCGGCGGCTCGTCGAGCGGCTCGTCGGCCTGCTTGAAGGTGCCCCAGTGCATGGCCACGAAGGTGCGCGCCCCCAGGTCATCGAAGGCCTGGACGGCCTCCTCGGGGTCGACGTGAACCGGCTGCATGAACCAGCGGGGGTCGTAGGCGCCGATGGGCAGCATGGCGGCGTCGATCCCGGGAAAGCGACGCCCGATCTCCTTGAATCCGGAGAAGTACGCCGTGTCCCCGGAGTGGTAGAGGGTCGCAGACGAACCCTGGATCACCCACCCGCCCCACAGGGTGCGGTCCCGGTTGCCGATCCCGCGCCCCGAGAAGTGCTGGGCGGGGACGAAGGTGATGGTGAGCCCCCGGAACCTGACCGACTGCCACCAGCGGAGTCCCCGGTGCTGGACCTTCTCCTTCGCGAGCGGCGCGTCGGTCTCCAGGCCCGCCATCACCGGCGCGCCGACGGCGCGGAGGGTGGGGACGTCCATGTGGTCCCAGTGGTCGTGGGACACGAGGCAGAGGTCGATGCGCGGGAGATCCTCCGGGCGCAGCGGGGGCGGGACGTTGCGCCCCACCAGGCCGCCCGGCCCCATCCGGTCGCCGAGGACCGGGTCGACGAGGAGCGACACGCCGTCGAGCTGCACGAGGAAGCTCGAGTGGCCGAGCCAGGTGATGCGCGCGCCCTCCCCCGGCGCGGGCGGCTGCCGGAGGAGCTCCCGGTCGGGCTGCACCGTGGGTACGGGCGCCCGGTCCGGGGTCGAGCGCTTGCTCCCGTCCAGGCGGTCGAGGATCTGCCAGCGCAGGAGCCCGCCGAGACCGTGTGTCACGCGCGGGTCGAGGTTCACGAATCGTCCGTCCTCGTCGCGCGGCTGGACGGGTGGCGTGGACGGGACGGGCGGGGCCGCGCCGGCCAGGGCGGCGAGCAGGAGCGGGGCGACGGGGTTCATCCGAGCGCGAGGAGCTGCCGGGACATGTCGAGCAGCCAGTCGCCCCGATGCGCGACCCGCACCGGCTCGACCGGCAGGCCGAGGCGCTCGACGATCCGGTTGTAGCCGAGCGCGGCCAGCGCCTGGAGGTTCACCGCGTCGTGGAGGTTGTACTCGACGAGCAGCCGGAGGGCGGCGCGGTCGCCGCGCTCGTGGCGCCGCCAGAGGAGCACGGCGTCCCAGCCGCCCAGGCCGGCGAGGTGCGGCGGCCGGCCGATGCCCTGGGCCTCCTCGAGCAGCTTCAAGCCGCCGCGGTGGCCGAGCCGCGCCCAGAGGTGGCGCAGGTCGACGTGCGCCGCCGGGGGGCGCCATCCCGGGAAGGCGCGACGGAGCATGGGCACGTCGAAGGAGAGGCCGTTGAAGGTGACGAGGAGCTTCCAGTCCCGCGTCGCCTCCGGAAACCCGTCGAGGTCCCTGCCGCGCAGGTAGACGCGCGGACCGTGACGGTCGAGGACGGCGATGGCGGTGACGGTCTCTCCGCCGTCGGTCTCGATGTCGAGGAAGGCCGCGTCGTCGGAGAAGGTCGGGAGGAGCCGCCAGCGCTCGCGCGACGGCATCATCGCCGCCAGGGCACCGGCGTCGCCCCGGACGAGCGCCTCGCGGGCGGCGGCCACCGCCTCGAGGAGGCGGAGGTCGAGCCGGGAGCACGGGCCTGCGCGCCGCGCCTCGAGGTCGTCCCAGGTGGCGACGCCCTGCGACCAGAGCTGCCGCTCACGCCAGGGGCCGATGCCGCTCGTCAGCTGGAAGGTCCGGCGGAGCACGGGACGAGCGTAACGCACGGCGCGGGCTTCGTCGCGGGGGCCGCATCCTGGGTGCCGGCGGCGCCGGGTGGCCCGCGGCGCTGGGGGGCGCCGGCTTCGCGGGGTGGGTGTTCGCGGCTGGATGGCGCCGACGGACAGCGAGACTCGGGATGAGGCGGGTCGGCGCCCGCGAAGATGCGCCCCGCGCCGGGGCCACCCGGCCCGCCTGGATTCGGAGGGCGGTCCCGCGGGGGGGCGGGCGATCGCTCGGATTCTCGCCTCCCCTCGAGGAGCGCCGTTCGCGTCGCCTTCGGCCTCCGCCGTCGCCAGCCGGCGAGGGCGCCACTCCGTGCGGGGCCTCCGCAGCAGCCCACTCCACCGTTCGTGCAACACCGATCCGGTCTGCTGCGAGGACAAGCGCCGCGGAGGAGGGGCGACCCGGCGCCGGCGGCACACGGTCGGTGAATCCGAAGGCGATCCGCGATCGGCGCGCTGGCCCGAAGGCGATCCGCGCCCGGCGTCACTCTCGCCCCCACGCCGAAACCCACGCACCCGTCTCCTGCGCGTGCCGGACGAAGGCCTCGTAGAACGGATGGCGCGCCACGGTCGCCGAGTCGCCCACCACCACGAGCTTCTTCCGGGCCCTCGTGATGGCCACGTTCATGCGCCGCACGTCGGAGAGGAACCCCACCTCGCCGGAATCGTTCGACCGGACGAGCGACACGACCACCGCCTCCTTCTCCCGCCCCTGGAAGCCGTCGACCGTGTCGACCTCGAGCCCCTCCTCGAGGCGCGCCGCGAGCACCTGCCGGAGACGCTGCACCTGGGCGTCGTAGGGGGAGATGACCGCCACGTCGGAAGGCGCCACGCCGAGGGCGAGCACCCGCTCCACCTCCCGGGCGACCAGCGCCGCCTCCCCCTCGTTGTGCCGGGACTCCGAACCCTCCGGCGTGCCCTCCTCGAACCCCGTGCCCGCGGTGTCCACGAAGAGCAGGGGCTCGTCGTCGAGCTTCCAGCCGGCCACCGACGGGTGGGCCCGGAGGCGCCCCCCGTACACGGCCCGGGAGGGGAAGCACATGATGGCCTCGTTCATCCGCCGCTGCTCGGCGAGGGTCACCATCACCGCCTCGCCGTGCGCCTCCGCCAGACGCTCGAACAGGGAGATCCCGAGCCCGCCCTCGGCGGCCGCCGCGGAGATCACGGTGGGCGGAAGCTGGAGGTGATCGCCGGCCAGCACCGCCCGGTCGGCGCGGAGGAGCGCGAGGAGGACGGCCGGCTCCACCGCCTGGGTGGCCTCGTCGACGGCGGCCAGTGCGAAGCGCCTCCCCGCGAGCACGGGTGCGTCGATCCCGGTGAGGGTCGCCACCACCACGGCCGACCTGTCGAGCACGTCCCGCTCGGCCCGGCCCTCCAGACGGCGGGCCTCGGCGAGGAGCTCCCGGGCCCGCCGCTCGCCGTCGCGGGCCTCGCTGAAGCGCCCCGGACCCCGCTTCTCCCGCCGCTTGCGCGCCTCGCGCCGGAGAGACAGCGCCTCCTCCACGAGACCCTCGGCGATGCGTGCCGACTCGTGCCCCTTCACGCGCGCCTCGAGCGTGCGGTCGAGCAGCGCCGGCACCACGCGCGCCGGGTGGCCGACGCGAACGCCGTCGACCCCGGCCGCGACCAGCCGCTCGAGCAGGTTGTCGGCGGCGAGGTTCGACGGCGCGGCGGCGAGCACCTTCTCCCCGCGCGCCACGGCGCGCCGGATCACCTCCACGAGCACGGTGGTCTTGCCGGTGCCGGGGGGGCCGTGGACGAGCGCCACGTCGAGCGCCCGGTCGGCCAGGTCGAGCGCCGCCTCCTGCTCCGGGGCCAGGGTTCCCGGCAGCGTCGGCCCGCGCGCGCGGGGGAGGAAGCGTGGCGCCTCCCCCGCCAGCACGGCGTGCCAGCGCTTCCCGTCGGGGGACGCCACCCGCCGGAGACCGGCGGAGAGCCGCTCCCAGGTGACCGGCGATGGAACGAGCTCCAGCGCGACCCGTCCCGCCGTGGCCCAGTCCGGCGGCGGCTCGTCGAAGACCACCGAGACCCGGTCCCGGCTGCGCCGCGCCACCACGCCGGAGGGGGCGTCGTCCCGCTTCTCCCGCCGCAGTTCCACCCGGACGATGGCCCCCACGCCGATGCGCGAGGCGCCGAGCGGGCGCCCGGGGCGTCCGTAGGCGACGAGCGATCGCCCCGCCAGGCCGGATTCGTCGAGCGCCTCCACGTCGGCGAGCGCGAGCCCGCGCGCCTCCCGCTCGGAGAGGGAGAGGCGGGCCGCCGCGTCGGCGAGGCGCGCCTTCTCCTCGTCCCGCTCGGCGCCGAGGAGGGCGGCGAGCCGCGCCAGGTGCGGTTCGAGCGCTACCAGGCGATGGCCAGGCCGCCCGGGGCCGGCATGAGGTCGCCGGCCTGCGGCGGCCCCTTCTTGCCCGGCCGGTGGAAGAAGAAGGGCACCGCCCAGCCGACCAGGCTTCCCACGCCCGCGCCGACCAGGACGTCGGTGAGGTAGTGCTTGTCGGCCGCGATCCGGAGGTAGCCGGTGAAGGCGGCCGCGGCGAGGCCGAACCCGAGCACGTACGGCGCGCCGGGCATGTCCTGCATGAAGAACAGGGTGCTCCCGGAGGCCACCACCGCGAAGACGAAGGTCGTGTGGCCGCTGAAGAAGGAGCCGTTCGCGTCGGAGGCGGGCGCGTAGAGATCCGGGTTGCCCTGCCACACGTAGGGGCGCGCCCGGCCCACCGAGTACTTCACGATCGTGCTCGCGAGCATGGCGAGGCTGGTGGCCTCGGTGATGAGCAGCACGTCGGACCAGCCGGCCGCCGGATCGTCGAACCGGTAGGCCTGGAGGAGCCCGAAGCCCATGACGCCGATGGGCACCACGAACTGCATGACGTCCGACAGGGTGTTCGCCGACCGGGGATTGGCCCAGGCGGCCGACTTCGAGAGGTTGCCGTCCAGGGTGCCCGGCACGCACCACCGGCACTGCAGCGGCGCCAGCTGGTTGTCGAGCAGCATCAGCGCGAGCGTGCTTGCCGCCAGCACGCCGGTGGCGATCCCGTCCACCGTCCAGTCGTAGGAGAGCGGGGTGAGCTTTCCGGGAGGGGGCGGATCGTCCGCGGCGCGCGCACCCGTGGCGGCGATGCAGAGGGCGACGAGGGCTGCGACGGCGGTGGAGCGCATCCGCGGGAAACTACCATGCACCCGGTGCTAAGGTGCGCCGATGCCCTTCGCGCGCTCGCTCGCCCTGGCGCTCCTGGTCACGGTCGCGGCACCGGCCCGGGCGGCCGAGCCCCCGGTCCCGCTGCAGTACAACCTGGCGGTCGACGCCTCGGTCACCGGCGCGCTGGCGCTCTCGGTGGTGCTGCTCGCCGTCTCCCAGCCCGACCTCCTGCCCGGGAGTTGCCGCTGGTGCGCCCCGCCGGCGCTCGACGCGGGCGTCCGCAACGCCCTGGTCTGGAACGAGGGCGCCCGCACCGCCGACACCGTGTCCCACTGGCTCGACGCGGCCATCCCGGCCTCCTCCATCACCTACCTGCTTCTCGCGGCCAACGGCGCCGGGGACGTGAACGCCGGCCTGGTGGACGCGCTGATCGTGACCGAGGCCACCGCGGCGGCCCTGCTCGTGAACCAGGTCGTGAAGCTCCTCGTCGGCCGGCAGCGTCCCTATGCCTACTTCGGCAACGAGCTCGGCTACTCCCGGGGCGAGGACAACCTCTCCTTCTACTCGGGCCACACCTCGCTCGCCTTCTCGGTGGTCGCGGCCACGGTCACGGTGGCCTCCATGCGCGGGTACGGGGGCGCGGGGATCCTGGCGGGCGTGGGGTTCACGGTGGGACTGGGCATCGGCTATCTCCGGATCGCGGCCGACCAGCACTACCTGACCGACGTCCTCGTCGGCGCGGTCATCGGAGGGCTGGTCGGGTGGGCGGTGCCGCGCATCTTCCACTCCCCCGAGCCGGCCGCCCCGTCCTCGCCGACCGGGTCGGCGCTGCGCGCGCCGGCCTTCTCGTTCCGCTTCGCGTTCTGAAACGGCGTGGAGCACCACCTTCCCATCGACGGGACCCTCGACCTGCACACCTTCCGCCCGGAGGACGCGGCGGACCTGGTGGCCGACTGGGTCGACGCCTGCGCCGAGGCGGGGCTCCGCGACCTGCGGGTGGTCCACGGCAAGGGCACGGGGGCGCTCCGGCGCACGGTCGAGGCGGCGCTGCGGCGCCACCCGCTCGTGCTCTCCTTCCGCACCGCCGGGGAGGACGCCGGCGGATGGGGTGCCACCCTCGTCACGCTGCGTGAACGAGACGGACGGGCTCGCTAGGGCAGGATCCTGCGCAGGAAGGGGACGAGGAAGCCCATCGTCGCCCCGTAGAGCACGTGGAGGGCGAGGATGGCGAGCCCCTTCCCCCGGGCCGCCTCGTAGAGGAGCGGGTCGAAGACGTGCACCACGCCCAGCCAGGCCGGCACGTACAGCACGGCCCCGTACACGGCCCCCACGCCGATCGAGCGGCGCAGCGGCGCCGCCGGGCGGAGGATGGAGACGAAGACGAGCCCGTAGGCGATGGCCGCGAACAGGACGAGCAGCGCGCCCACGAAGGCCGGGAGGCCCACGTTCCCGGGCGCGACGGCCGAGGTCCCCCACAGCGTGGCCGCGACGAGCCGAAGCGGGAGGAGACCGCCCGCCCCCTCGGGGAGCAGCGCCATCGCCGTCCCCCAGGCGACCAGCCCTCCGAGCGTGCCGGCCACCGCTCCGGCCGCCACCTCGCTCGAGGCGGGTTGCCTGGCCGGGAGCGTCTCCCGCCAGCGCAGGGGATCTCCGAGGTCGATGCTCATGCCCGCTCGCCTCCTCGGGCTCGCGCCGCCGCGGCGGCCAGCGCCTCGTCCAGCCGGCCCACGTCGGGACCGCTTCCCTGGGCCAGGTCGGGGGCGCCGCCGCCCTTCCCGCCGAGCACCCCCACCGACTCCCGCAAGACCTCGCCCAGGTGCGCGCCGGCTCCACGGGCGCGGGCGAGGCAGAGGTGGGCCCTGCCGGCATCGATGCCCCCGAGGACCGCCGTGCGCCCCCGGGCAGCGAGCGCCTGGGCCACCGCCTTCAGTCCAGCCGGCGACCCGAGCGACCCTTCGAGCCGGGCCACCACGGGCGCCGCCCCCGCCCCTGCCCCGTCGAGCCGCGCCGCCTCGACGGCCGCGAGGGCCAGGAGCATCCGGTCGAGCTCCTTGCGCCTCGCCGTTCCCTCCTCGGCGACCTTCTCGACCGCGGCCACCAGCTCGGCCGGCGCGCAGCGAAGCGCCCCGCTGGCCCGGGCGATCCGGTCCTCGGCCTGGTGCAGGAGGCCGAGCACCCGGCCGCCGCAGGCGAACTCGACCCGGGTTCCCGCGCCCCACTTCTGCGCCCGGAGCACGGCCACGCCCCCCACCTCACCGGTCCGGCGCGGGTGGGTCCCGCCGCAGGGCGAGGCATCGACCACGGGGCCCGACTCCCCGCCTCCCACCACGACGATGCGCAGCCCCTTCACGGCCTCCTTGCGGAGCGGCAGGGCGGCGGCCTCCTCCGGGCTCCGCTCGCGCGCGTCGATCGGGAGGTCGGCCCAGACGAGCCGGTTGGCCTCGGCCTCGGCGGCGGCGAGCGCCTCGGGCGTCATCCGGAGCGGCGGCGCGTCGAGGTCGATGGTGCAGGTCGCGGCGCCGAGGTGGAACGAGAGGGTCGCCGCCCCGTGGATCCGCTCGAAGGCGGCGGAGAGGAGGTGCTGGCCGTGGTGCTGCTGGACGTGGTCGAGGCGGCGCGCCCAGTCGACGGCGCAGGCGACCCGCGCCCCGGGCGCAGGCACCGGACCGGCCCCGAGGAGGTGCAGGACCTCGTCGCCGACCTCGACGACGTCGTCGACGGCCGCCTCGCCCGCCGTCCCCCGATCGGCGGGCTGCCCGCCCCCCTCGGCGAAGAAGGCGGTCCGATCGAGCACGAGCGCCGTCCGACCCTCGTGATCGCGAAGGGCGACGACCGTGGCCTCGAATCGGGTCAGGTAGGTGTCGAAAAGGTGGAGTTTCTGGGTCACGGGACCTCCATTATCCAGAACCCCCCGTCATGTCTCGAGTTTTTCGCCGGACCATCGGGACCGTTGGAACACCGGTGCGTTCGAGGGTATTGTCCGCGCGCCTTCACCGCCCCGGGGAGACGCAAGTGTCGATTCTCACGAAGTTGATGCCGAAGACGGACGCCTTCTTCGACGCCTTCGAGAAGCAGGCAGCGCTCACCGTCGAGGGAGCCCGGCTGTTCAAGGAGATGTTCGAGGATTTCACCGACATCCCGCGCAAGGTGAAGGAGATCAAGGACGTCGAGCACAAGGCGGACGACGTCACCCACGCCGCCTTCGAGCTCCTCTACACCCAGTTCATCACCCCGTTCGACCGCGCCGTGATCCACCGGCTGCTCTCCGCCATCGACGACGTCCTCGACCTCACCGACGCGGCCACCGAGCGCATCGGCCTCTACGACGTCCAGACCCCCCTGCCCGTGGCGCGGGAGCTGGCGACCGTGCTGCTCGCCCAGACCCGCAAGATGCAGGAGGCCATCCACGGCCTTCGCAACATCAAGGAGTCACGGAAGATCCTCGACGCCTGCATGGAGATCAACTCCCTCGAGAACCAGGCCGACTCGCTGCTCCGCCGCGCGCTCGCCGACCTCTTCCGAAGCGGGACCGACACGCTCACCATCATCAAGTGGAAGGAGATCCTCGACCTGATCGAGACCGCCACCGATCGGGCCGAGGACGTCGCCAACGTGATCGAGAACGTCGTCCTGGAGAACACCTAGCGCGGCCGTACCCGCGACCCTGCCATGCTCCTCGCCGTCGTCATCGGCCTCATCGTCGTCGCGCTGGCCTTCGACTTCATCAATGGGTTCCACGACGCGGCGAATTCCATCGCCACCGTCGTGTCGACCCGGGTGCTGTCGCCGATCACGGCGGTGGCCTGGGCGGCCTTCTTCAACTTCGTGGCCGCCGCCCCGGTCTTCTTCGGCGGCGAGCTTCGGGTGGCCCAGACGGTGGGCAAGGGCATCGTCCAGTTCGACATGCTGAAGGCCCAGGGCGTGGAGATGGTGCTCTCGGTCATCTTCGCCGCCCTCATCGGCGCCATCGTCTGGAACCTCCTCACCTGGTGGTGGGGGCTCCCCTCCTCCTCGTCCCACGCGCTGGCCGGCGGGATGGTGGGCGCCACCCTCCCCGCCCTCGGGATGAAGGGGCTCGTCATCTCGGGCATCCTCAAGATCGCGGCCTTCATCGTCCTCTCGCCGCTCATCGGGTTGACCCTCGGCGCCGGGCTCATGATCGCCACGGCCTGGATCGTCCGGAAGTTCCGCCCCGGCCGCGTCGACACCTGGTTCCGCAAGCTGCAGCTCCTCTCGTCGGCCGTCTTCAGCTACAGCCACGGCTCGAACGACGCCCAGAAGGTGATGGGAATCATCGGCGTGGTGCTCTACGGCACGATCTGGAAGGACCGGCCGTTCCACGTGACCTGGTGGATCGTGCTCCTCACCCACACGGCCATCGCGCTCGGGACCTTCTTCGGCGGCTGGCGCATCGTGAAGACGATGGGCTACAGCCTCACCAAGCTCCAGCCCATCGGGGGCTTCGCCGCCGAGACCGGCGGCGGCGTCACCATCCTCGCCCTCTCCCACGCCGGGATCCCGGTCTCGACCACCCACACCATCACCGGCGCCATCGTCGGGGTGGGGGCCACGAAGGGCATCCGGGCGGTGCGGTGGGGGGTTGCGGGGCGCATCATCTGGGCCTGGATCTTCACGATTCCGGCGTCGGCGCTGGTCGCCTGCGTCATCTACCTGCTCGTCCGGGCCGTCGTGCGCCTGGTCTCCTGACCCCTCGCCGATCCGCTGATCGCTACCTCGCCGTCGAGGCCAGCATCCCGCAGGCGGCGTTGCGATCCTGCCCGCCGGAGTAGCGGCGCACGATGGGCTGCCCGGGCAGGTGGCGCGCCAGCGCGTCGCGGAAGACGTTCCACTCGGCCTCGGTGGGTGGCCGGTAGCGCCCCGTGTCGTCGTTCACCGCGATGGGGTTGAGCCGGACGGGGACGCCTTCGAGGAGCCGTCCCAGCGCCTCGGCATCCTCGTCGCCCACGTTCACCCCGGCCATCATCACGTACTCGAGGGTCACCCGGCCGCGCGCCGCGGCGTGCTCCCGGACGGCGTCGACGAGCTCGTCGAGCGGGTGGCCGCGCTCCACCGGCATGAGCGCCGCCCGCTTCTCCGGTATGGCGGCGTTGAGCGACACGCAGAGCCGGAACTTGTGCCCCTCGGCGGTGTAGCGCCGGATCATGGGCACCACGCCGGCGGTGGAGATGGAGATGCGCTGGCCGTCGACGCGGCCGCCGGCCGGGTCGCAGAGCAGGTAGGCCGCGGCGATCACCGCGTCGTAATTGTGGAAGGGCTCGCCCTGCCCCATGAAGACCGCGCCGGTGATGGGCAGCTGGCTGTCCCGGCGGACCTCCATCCACTGCCCGACCATCTCCCAGGTCTCGAGGTTGCGGGTGAGGCCGAGCCGCCCGGTGGCGCAGAAGGAGCAGCCGAGCGCGCAGCCCACCTGCGACGACAGGCAGAGGGTGTGGTGGGTGTCGAAGAGGGGGATGCGCACGGCCTCGACCCGCGCGCCGTCCTTGAGCCCGAAGAGGTAGCGGCGGAAGCCGTCGGCGGCGTCCTCGCGGTGCACGACGGAGAGACGCTCCTCGGAGAGCAGGGCGGTGGCCCGATCGAGGATCTCCCGCCGAACGTTGCGGGCGTCGCGAAGCGTCATCCCCCGCGCGATCGCCGCGCCGAGCAGCCGGCGGGCGTCGACGAGGTCGACCCCGAGCAGCCGGGCGAGCCCCCGGGCGTCCTGGTTGGCGACGTGCTCCACGCCCCCTTCCTATGTGGAAGGGGGCGCCGCCGCCGCCTTCTCCCGCCGGGCCGCGCGGCGCCGCGCCACCCGCGCCTGGACCTCGTCGAGGAGCGAGTAGACCACCGGGACGATGCCGAGGGTCAGCACCGTGGAGGTGAGCAGGCCGCCGATGATGGCGACCCCCATGGGCACCCGGGTCTCGGCGCCGTCCCCGCGCGCCAGCGCCACCGGGATCATGCCGGCGATCATGGCGACCGTGGTCATGAGGATGGGGCGCAGCCGGATGGGTCCGGCCTCGAGCAGCGCCTCCTGCGTGGACTTGCCCGCGGCGCGAAGCTGGTTGGTGAACTCCACGAGCAGGATGCCGTTCTTGGTCACGAGCCCCATCAGCATGATGAAGCCGATCATGGCCATCATCGACATGTACTGACCGGTGACGAGCAGGCCGGCGATGCCGCCGATGACCGCGAAGGGGAGCGACATCATGATGGTGAAGGGGTGGACGAGGCTCTCGAACTGGGCGGCCAGGATGATGTAGACGAGGACGATGCCGAGCAGGAGCGCCAGCACGAAGGCCCGTGCGGCGGTGCCCAGCTCGCGCCCCTGCCCCTCGAAGTCGGTGGTGATGGAGGGCGGCAGCTCCTTCTTCGCGAAGTCGCCCAGGAAGGCCATGGCTTCACCCAGGGAGTAGTTGCGCAGGTCGGCGAGCAGGGTCACCTGGCGCATCTGGGCCTGGTGCTCGATCTGGGACGGACCGAGGGACTCCTTCACGTCGGCGATGGTGCGCAGCTCCACGAGCTGCCCGGTGGGGGCGCGCACCGGGATCGAGCCGAGTGCGGCCGGATCGGCGAGCACCTCGGGGGGCAGCCGGAGCTTGATGTCCCAGGTGTCGAGCCCCTCGTGGAAGTTGGCGATCTTGTCGCCGGCCATGAGCGCGCGGACGTTCTGCCCCACGACCGCCGCGGGGATGCCGAAGGCCGCGGCCCGCTCCCGGTCGACCACGACGTCGAGCTGCGGCTTGCCGCTGCGCCAGGTGGTGTCGACGTCGGCGAGACCCGGGTTCTTCTCCATGGCCGCCCGGGTCTTGTCGACCGCGGCGAGCAGGGCCACCGGGTCGGTGGAGCGCAGGTTGAACTGGACCATCTGCGGCCGGCTTCCGCCGCCGGCCACCGGCGAGAAGTCCTGGACGCCCAGCTGGGCCGACGGGCTCACCCGCAGCGTCTTGCGGAGGTGCTCCTTCAGCTCCTGCTGGCCGAAGCGCCGCTTCTCGATGGGGACGAAGTTGACGACGATCTCCCCCTTGTTGACCTCCTCGCGCGCGCCGCCACCGGCGATCGAGAAGGTGTCGGTCACGCCGGGCACGTCGTGGAGCTGGACGGAGAGCGCGTCGAGCTGCCGCTGCGTCTCGGCGAGGGTGGTGCCGGAGGGCATCTCCAGCGTCACCTTCACCACGCTCATGTCCTGCTGGGGCATGAAGGTGAACTTGAGCTTGGTGGCGAGGAAGACCGTGAAGACCAGCACCAGCACCGCCACGGCCACGGTGATCCCGCGGTGGCCGAGGAGCCAGCCGAGCGCCCGGCGGTAGGTGCTCTCGATGGCCCGCAGGACCTTCTCGATGGCCTGCGACACCCTCCCCTGCCCCACGTGCTCGTTGAGCAGGCGGGCCGAGAGCATGGGGGTGAGCGTCATCGAGACGAAGTAGGAGATGAGCACGGCCACCGCGACGGTGACGCCGAACTGGTAGAAGAAGCGCCCCATCAGCCCTTCCATGAAGGCGACGGGCACGAAGACCGCGACGACCGCCAGCGTCACCGCGAGCACCGCCAGCGCGATCTCCCCGGTGCCCTTCTCGGCCGCCACCTCCGGGCTCTCCCCGTGCTCCAGGTGGCGCACGATGTTCTCGATGACCACGATGGCGTCGTCGATGAGCAGGCCGATGGAGAGGGTGAGCGCCAGCATGGTGACGATGTTGAAGGTGAAGCCCAGCGCCTTCATGACCGCGAAGGTGCCGATGATGGCGGTGGGCAGCGCCACCGCCGACACCAGGGTCGAGCGCAGGTTGCGCAGGAAGATGAGGACGACCACCACGGCCAGGATGCCGCCCAGGATCATGTCCTCCTGGACGGAGGCGATGGAGGAGCGGATGAACTTCGCGCCGTCCACCACCATGACCACGCGGCTCCCCTTGGGAAGCTGCCCCTCGATGCCGGCCAGCGCCGCCTTGACCCGCTCGGCCACCTGCACGGTGTTGGCCCCCGACTGCTTGCGGACCACGAGCCCGATGGCGCTCCGGTCGCCCAGGGCCGCCGAGCTGCGTGCCTCGGCCGGTCCGTCCTCCACCCGGGCCACGTCGCCGAGCCGGACCGGGGTGCCCATCGGGCTCGCCACGATGAGCGCGCGCAGCGCCTCGACCGAACGGGCCTCGGCCGCCACCTTCACCGAGCGTTCCACGCCGGTCTCGAGCGTCCGGCCGCCGGGGACGTCGATGCTCTGGGCCCGCAGCGCCTGGACCACGTCGGCCGGGGTGAGCCCGTAGCCCTTCAGGGCCTTGGGCTCCACCACCACGGTGATCTCGCGCTTCCTCCCGCCGTTCAGCTCGACGGCGCCGACGCCGGGGATCTGCTGGAGCGCCGGCTTCACCACGTCGTCGGCCACCTGGGTGAGCCGCTCGATGGGCAGCGGCGCCGAGAAGGCCAGCGTGGCCACCGGCGCGGCGCCGATGTCGAACTTCTCGACGATGGGGGTCTCGATCTCGCGCGGCAGCTTGGAGAGGGTGGCCTGGACCCGGTCGCGGACGTCCTGCGCCGCCACGTCCACCTTGCGCTCGAGGTCGAAGCGGATCACCACCTGCGAGACGTTCTCCACGTTCACCGAGCGGAGCGTGTCGAGGCCGGGCAGCGTGTTGAGCGCCTCCTCGAGGGGCTTGGTGACGTTCGACTCGATGGTCTCCGGGTCGGCGCCGGGAAGGATGGTGGTGACGGTGACGACGGGGAACTCGACCTCGGGGAACTGGTCCACGCCGATGCGCGGGTAGGCCACCATCCCGAAGACGATGAGCACCAGGGTGAGCATCCCGGTGAAGACCGGGCGGGTGATGAACGTCCGGATGGGGTTCACTTGGTTTCCTCGGCGATGACCGGCACCACCGCGTCGCCGGGGCGCAACGCGCCGGGGTCGAGGATCACGAGGACGTCCGGGGCGAGGCCGCCCTTCACGAGCACCGTCCCGGGATTGAGGGGCGCCACCTGCACGTCCCGCTCCACGGCCTTGCCGTCGACGGCCACGAGCACGTGGGCGCCGCGGGCGTCGGTGCGGATCGCGCCGGCCGGCAGGTAGAGCCCGTCCTTCTCTCCGAAACCGCCGAAGTCGACGTTGGCGAGGCTGCCGGGCCGGATGGCGGCCCCCGGCCCCTTCAGCACGTCGGCCAGCACCTCGATGCTGCGCGACTGCGGGTCGACGACCGAGCCCTTCATCCGGACCTTGGCCTGGAAGCGCTGTCCGGACGGGGTGAGCACACCCTCGATCACCTGCCCGGGGCGGACGAAGCTCTCGATCGACTCCGGGGCGGCGAGCCGGACCTCCAGGTGGTCGACGTCGGTGACGGTGACGATGGGGGTGACCGGCATGAGGGTCACGGTGTCGCCGGCGTTGTGGAACTTGGCGGTCACCACCCCGTCGAACGGGGCGGCGATGATGGTGTCGGCGACGATCTGCTTGGCCCCGGCGAGCGCGGCTCGGGCCTGGTCGAGCTGGGCGGCGGCCACCTCGCGCCCGGTCTTCACCCGGTCGTAGCCGGCCTCGGGCAGGCTCTGGGCCTCGAAGAGCATCTTGGAACGGGCCACCTCGCGGTCGGCGACGCCCAGGTTGGCGACGGCGAGCCGCTCGGCGGCCTGCGCGTTGTCGAGGTTGATGCGGGCGTTCACGGCGTCCATCTCCACCAGGGGGGCGCCGGACCGGACGCGGTCGCCTACCGAGACCAGCACCTTGTGGATCTGGCCGCTCGCCCTGGCGGAGAGCACCGCCTCCTCCTTGGCGCGGACCATGCCGGTGGCCCGGGCGAGCCCCGTCTCCATGCGCGTGGCGGGCTTCGCCACCCGCACGGCCCGTCCGCCGGGGCCGGCGTCGGGGAGCTTGGCCTTGTCGGAGCCGCCGCCGCAGGCGGAGAGGAGGAGGGCCGCGAGGACGGCGAGGATCGGCGAGGACGTGCGGTTCATGCGGAGACTCCATGCAGGATGAGGTCGGCGGCGAGCTGGGCGATCGGTCCGGGGTCCGACCCGGTCCGGCCCCGGTCGTATCGAAGGGCGAGGAGGACGCCGGCCATCACGCGGGCGGCCAGCGGCTGGGGAACGCGGAGCTCGCGGCGCCCCACGTGCTTCTGGAGCCAGCCCTCGAGGAGGCGCTGGAGCTGGGCCTGGCGCTCCCCCTCCTCGACCTGGGCGGCCAGCAGGTCGAGCACCTCGCCGCGCCCCTCGGCCACCCGGTGCAGGCGGGCCAGGAGGCTGGCCAGCCGCTCCGGGAGCGGCAGGGTGCGGTCCACCGGGGCCTCGAAGGCCTCCTCGACCTCGGCCGTGACCAGCGCCAGCAGGCTCGCGAAGATCTCCTCCTTGCTCCCGAAGTAGCGGTAGAGCGAGGGGGCGGCGTAGCCCGCGGCCCGGGCCAGCTCGGCCAGCGTGGCGGCCGCGTAGCCGCGCCGGGCGAAGACCCGGGCGGACGACTCGAGGATGTCCCGACGGGCGTGGGCGCGCGTGCGCTCGCGACGCGCCGTCGTAGCGCGAATGCTCATTCGCGCGATGTAATGTCCCGTTCGCGCCCGGCGTGCAAGCGGATTTTTCGTGACGGAGGACCAGGGGCTCCCGGGGGGGCCCAGATCGGGCCCGGGAGGCCCGGAAAGGGTTCGAAGAGGCGCCGGGGCGACAATCGCGCTAGATCTCCTCCACCGTGCGACGCGCCAAGATCGTCTGTACGCTGGGCCCCGCCAGCGAGTCCCCCGAGATCGTCCTGAAGCTCCTCGAGCTGGGCATGGACGTCGCCCGCCTCAACTTCTCCCACGGCACCCACGAGGACCACGCCGGCGCCATCGCCCGCATCCGCGCGGCGTCGCGGCAGCTCGTCCGCCCGGTGGCCATCCTCCAGGACCTCCAGGGGCCGAAGATCCGCACCGGCCCGCTCCAGGCCGGCCGGGCCGGCGTGCCGCTGGTGACGGGCGAGCGGATCGTCATCACCACCGACGGGGAGATCCTCGGCGACGAGCGGCTCATCTCCACGACCTACGCCTTCCTGGCCCAGGACGTCCGCAAGGGAGACCGGCTGCTCGTCGACGACGGCCTCCTCGAGTTCAAGGTGATCGACACCGACGGGGTCCGGGTCACCGCCGAGGTGGTGGAGGGCGGCCGCCTGAAGGAGCACAAGGGCATCAACCTGCCCGGCGTGGCCCTGCGCGTCTCGGCCCTCTCCGAGAAGGACCGGTCCGACCTGGCCTTCGGGGCCAGGCACGGCGTCGACTTCGTGGCCCTCTCCTTCGTGCGCACCGCCGGCGACGTGGAGGAGGCCCGCGCCGAGCTTCGCGCGCTGGGGCGCGAGGTCCCCCTCATCGCCAAGATCGAGAAGCCGGAGGCGCTCGAGAACATCGACGAGATCGCGCTGGCGGCCGACGGGCTCATGGTGGCGCGCGGCGACCTGGGGGTCGAGGTGCCGGC
This sequence comes from uncultured Anaeromyxobacter sp., assembly GCA_903904005.1. GTDB lineage: Bacteria > Myxococcota > Myxococcia > Myxococcales > Anaeromyxobacteraceae > CAIOAK01. Next base: position 29,697 of record CAIVAR010000070.1, on the reverse strand, counting down.
CGAGCGGGTGCCCATCCTCCAGAAGTCGATCGTCGACCGGGGCAACCAGCTGGGCAAGCCGGTCATCATCGCCACCCAGATGCTCGATTCGATGATGCAGCACCCCCGCCCCACCCGCGCCGAGGCCAGCGACGTCGCCAACGCGGTCTGGGACGGCGCCGACGCGGTCATGCTCTCCGGCGAGAGCGCCAGCGGCCGCTTCCCGCTGCTCGCCGTCCAGACCATGGACCGGATCGTGCGCGAGGCCGAGCGGAACGTCTCGCTCGCCCGCACCCGCCCGGTCGAGCCCCCGCCGCCCCCGGTGCCCTTCAACGACGTGGTGGCCTCGGCGGCGGTGCGCGCCGCCCTCGACGCCGGCGCCCGCTGCATCGCCTGCTTCACGGTGGGTGGAACGACGGCGCGGCTCCTCAGCCGGTACCGTCCCCACGTCCCCATCGTGGCCTTCTCGCCCGAGCAGCCCATCCGGCGGCGCATGGCCCTCTACTGGGGCGTCACCCCCCGCATCATGGAGCCGGTCCGGGACCCGGACGGGATGGCGCGGATGGTCTCGGAGCGGCTGCTCGCCGACGGCCTGGCCGGCCCGGGCGACCGGGTCATCATCGTGTACGGGTCGCCGCTCGGCGAGCCCGGCGCCACCAACTCCATCCGGCTGCACCAGATCCCGCTCGAGCCGCCCCCGGGCAAGCGCTACCGCGTCCCCATCTAGCGCCACCGGACCCGAGGTCGACCCATGGACATCCCGGCCCTGCAGCACGCCATCGCCGCCCGGAAGCTCGACGGCTGGCTCCTCTACGACTTCCACGGCCAGAACCCCACCGCCATCGGCGCGCTGGGGCTCTCCGGCCACATGCTCACCCGGCGCTGGGCGTACCTCGTCCCGGCCCGGGGTGAGCCGCGGCTCCTCGTCCACGCCATCGAGGCCGGCTCCTTCCCGGCCCACGTTCCCGGACGGCGGTCCACCTACGCGTCGTGGCAGTCCTTCCATGCGGGGCTTTCCGCCATGCTCGGAGACCTCCCCGGCCGGCGGCTCGCCATGGAGTACTTCCCCGTGGCCGGCATCCCGTACCTGTCGCGGGTCGACGCCGGCACCATCGAGCTGGTCCGCTCCCTGGGGGTCGAGGTGGAGTCCTCGGCGGAGCTGGTGCAGCAGTTCCTCTGCCGCTTCGACGACCGGCAGATCGAGAGCCACGCCCGCGCCTGCCGCGCCATCGACGAGGCCAAGGACGAGGCCTTCGCCCGGGTCGGCGAGGAGCACCGGCGCGGCCGCGAACCGGCCGAGCACGAGATCCAGGATCTCCTCATGGCCCGCTTCGCCGAGCGCGCCCTCCTCACCGACCACCCGCCCATCGTGGCCGTGAACGGCCACGCCGGCGATCCCCATTACGTCCCCTCGAAGGATCGCCCCACCCCCATCCGCCGGGGCGACCTGCTCCTCATCGACCTGTGGGCCAAGGAGTCCCGCGCCGACGACCCCTACGCCGACATCACCTGGATGGCCTTCTGCGGAGATCGCCCGCCGGCCAAGGTGGAGGAGATCTTCCGGGTCACCGCCGAGGGGCGCGACGCCGGGTTCGGCCTCGTGGAGCGGGCCTTCCGCGCCAGGGAGCGGCTGGAAGGCTGGCAGGTCGACCGGGTGGTCCGCGACCACATCGCCTCGAAGGGCTACGGCGACCGCTTCGTCCACCGCACCGGCCACTCCATCGGATTCGCCTCGCCCCACGGCGACGGGGCCAACATGGACGACCTGGAGACGCACGATACCCGCGAGCTGCTCGAGCGCACCGCCTTCTCCATCGAGCCCGGCATCTACCTCCCCGAGGAGGGCATGGGGGTCCGGCTCGAGATCGACGTCGTCCTCACCCCGGGTGGACCGCGCATCTTCTCGAAGCTGCAGCAGGAGCTGGTCCGGATCGCATGAGCGAGGCCCTCCCCGGCATGCCGCCCCCCCCGCCGCCGGCGCGCGCCCGGCCGGCCGCGGCGGTCATCCTGTGGCGCGAGGGGGCGGAGGGGCGCGAGGTCTTCTGGGTCCGCCGGGGCGACGGGCTGCGCTTCGCCGGGGGCTTCCACGCCTTCCCGGGCGGGCGGGTCGACGAGGAGGACGTCCGGGTACCGGTGGCCGGGCTCGCGGGGGAGGAGGCGGCCCACGTGGCCGCGGCCTGCCGCGAGCTCTTCGAGGAGGCCGGCGTGCTGCTGGCGAGGGGCGCGGAACGGCTTCCCCCCGCCGTCCGGGACGAGGCCCGGCACGCGTTGCTGGACGAGCGGGTCACCTTCGCCGACCTGCTCTTCCGGGAGGCGCTCGCCCTCGACCCCACGCTGCTCGCGCCGGCCGGCCGATGGGTCACGCCCGAAGCCTTCCCGGTGCGCTTCGACGCCCGCTTCTACGTGGCGCACCTTCCCCACGGACAGGAGGCCTCGGTCTGGCCCGGCGAGCTCTCCGGCGGGGAGTTCGTCACCACCGGGCGGGCGCTCGCCTCCTGGGCGCGAGGCGACGCGCTGCTCCACCCGCCCAACTGGTGGGGCATCACCGCCATCGACCGCGCCGCGCCTCCCGGGGCGCTGGCGCTGCTCCGCGCCCCGCCCCCCGACCTCCTCATCGAGTTCCAGGGCGGGGTGGTGCTCTGCGCCCTGCGCACGCCCACGCTGCTTCCCGCCACCCACACCAACTGCTGGATCGTCGACCTCGACGGCGGAGGGGTGGCGATCGTCGATCCCGGATCGCCCGAGCCGGCCGAGCAGGACCGGCTCGATCAGGTGCTCTCGATCCTCGCGGCGGCCGGGCGACCGGCCCGCGAGGTGTGGCTCACCCACCACCACGTCGACCACGTGGGCGGGATCGCGCGGCTGGCCGCGCGCGGGCTGCCGGTGCGGGCCCACCCGGAGACGGCGCGCCGGATCCCGGGCGGCCCGACGTTCCTCCCGGTCGAGGACGGGGAGCTCCTGGGCGGGCGCTGGCGGGCCCTGTTCACTCCGGGTCACGCACCCGGACACCTCTGCTTCCTCGACGAGCGGAGCGGCGCGCTGCTGGCCGGCGACATGGTGAGCACCGTCTCGACGGTGGTCATCGACCCGCCCGAGGGGGACATGGGGCGCTACCTCTCGTCGCTCGAGCGGCTGCGGGGCCTTCCGGCCCGGACCCTCTACCCGGCGCACGGGTCGCCGGCGCCCTCGGCGGCCGCCAAGCTCGACGAGTACCTGGCCCACCGGAGGATGCGCACCTCCAAGGTCGAAGCCTCGCTCTCCCCGGGGGGGAGCCTCGCCGACGTCACCCGGACGGCCTACGACGACACCCCCCCGGTGCTCCTCCCGGTGGCGGAGCGCAGCTGCCTCGCCACCCTGCTCTGGCTGGAGCAGACCGGCCGGGCCGGCCATTCAGGCGATTCCTGGCACCGTCCCTGAACCCAAAAGGGTCGTTTTGTGAAACAAATGTCCCGCGAGGGGTGTTTTTCCGTGTCCGGGCTGGGATCTCCTCCCTCGTCGGGTTATCAAACCCGTCTGGTATCGCCCGTGAGAACCCTTCGCGCCATCGCCGTCGTCGCCTTCGCCTTCCTGGTGGGAGCCGTCTCCGCCGAGGGGATCTTCCGCGTCCGGACCGCTCGGGCCGGCGAGGCTGCAGCCCGGGACGGCGCGGTCGGCGAGCTCGTCTCCTTCGAGGTCCGCACCGAGGACGGGACCACGGTCGCGAAGAGCCGGCTCGTCAGCCCGGAGGGCAAGCTCGCCTCGGTCACGGTCCGCGACCCCGCCGATCCCTCGTCGGTCCGCATGGTGCTCCGCGTCACCACCTCGCGCGAGGCCTCGGGCAGCGTCTGCGTCAACTACGCGGTCCAGATCCCCGAGCTGTCGCTCGTGCAGTCCGGACGGGTGTGGGTGAAGCCGGGCGTCGAGTCGACCCTGCCCATCGGGCACGACCTCGTGGCCGTCTTCACCGCCGTGCCGGTGCCCTCGAAGGCCTTCGACCAGCTCATCGAGTCGGAGCGCGCGCGCAAGGCGCCGCGAGCCAGCTAGGCTCGCCGGGCGCCGCGGGGCTACGGCTTCCCGCGGATCTCCTCGTACTGGATCGTCCCCAGCTCCTCCCCCTGCTCGTTCCAGGTGATCCAGCGGCCGCACTGCAGGCCGAAGCAGAAGGTCCCCTCGGTGCGCTTCTTCCCGGTGCGCCACCACTGGACGAAGCGGCCGTGGCGACGCCCCATGTCGAAGGAGACCTCCTCCTCCACCTGGCCGCCCTCGAACCACCAGGTCCAGGCGCCGTTCCGCTCGCCGGCGCGGTAGCGCCCCTCGGCCGCCTTGCGACCGTCCCGGTGGCGCTGCAGCCAGGGGCCGTCCAGCTGTCCGTCGCGCCAGGTTGACTCCACGTGAATGAGGTCCCCGTCGTAGTAGTCGCGGGCCGGCCCCTGCCGCTTCACGGCGCCGGCCCGGTCCGGCCCCTCGCACCACTGGGCGTTGCCGAAAGGAGGCGGCTGCCCGGCCGGCACGCTCCCCGGAGGGCAGACGAGCGGAGCCGTGAGCAGGGCGGCGAGGAGGAGCGCGATCACGGGCCGCCCGCCCCGGGGGCGCTGCCCTGTGCCGCGAGCCAGCCCGACACCACGGGGAAGACCTCCGCCGCGGCGCTCCGGCCGACGAGCAGGTCGGTGTGGCCGTAGTCGGCGGAGTGGCCGGCGTCGCGCCGGAACTCCACGTAGGTTCGCGGCCCGCCCCAGGCCTCGAAGCTCGACCGCACCACGTCGGGCGGCGCGAGCGAGTCGCGCGGCGCGGCCAGGAAGAGGGCCGGCTGGCGGCACGCGGCGAGTCCGGCCCGGTAGTCGCGGGCACCGTCGACGGAACGGCAGACGTCCTCGGTCACCCACTCCTGGAGCTGCCGGAACAGGGGGCGGGACACGTCCTCGATCCCGTTCGCGAGGAGCCGCCGGTACACCGCCCGCTCCATGTTCCGCCCGTTGATGGCGATCTCGGCGGCGGACGGGTGGGCGAGCCCGGCCCAGGGCGCCAGCATGCGCGCCAGCGTCCGGTTGTACCGGCCGTCGACGAGGACGCCCCTGCGCAGGAGCCCCGCGACCCGACCTTCCACGTCGAAGCTCATCGGCCCGGCGATGGCGACGATGGCCGCGATCCGGTCCGGGTGGAGCTGGCAGGTGACGAGCCCGGTCACCGCGCCGAGGCTGTGCCCCACCCAGAGCACCCGTTCCTCCCCGGTCTCGCGCCGGATGGCGTCGAGCGCGGCGGGAACGTCCTCCTCCACGTAGTGGTCGAAGTTCCACGGAACCGCGCCGCGGGGACCGCGCCGGGAATCGCCGTGGCCGCGCAGGTCGAGGGAGAAGGTGCGGAACCCGGCCCGCGACAGGTGGGCGGCGAGGGAGACCGACTCCACGCCGGAGTCGAGCGCCCAGCGGTTGGAGGCGAGGCCGTGGACGAGGAGGACGGGAGGGCGCCGCTCCGGTCCGCGCGGCAGCCTCGTCCCGAGCGCCAGCTGCCAGCCGTCCCGAGTGATCGCCCGGAGCACGCCGTCGTCCTGGACGGGCTGGTGGAGCTTGCGGGTCCAGAACGCGTAGTGCCCGGCCACGAGCAGCGCGGAGACCGCCGCGAAGGCAACGCCGGCGAGCAGCCATCCCATGCAGCGGGAATTCTACCGCAAGGGCGAGGATCGGCCTCCGGAAAAGCCGGGCGCGTGCGGTGGCCCGCCGGTTGCAACCTTTCCCCTCGATGTCCGTCGCCAGCGCCACGGGGGGTACTCCACCTTGGTCCAAGACGGCGGGACGGTTTGAAGGCATTGTCGTTCGTCCGGGAATCTGTCCGGAAAGCGAGCAGGGCAGCGCCCGATTTCCGGGCAAATCGGATGTGGTCATCCGCGCCGAGCCGGGCGGTCCCCCGGTGCTTGACCGATCGCGGCGCGGGAGCGTAGCGTCGGAAAACTTCAACATCCACAGGGGTGCGCCGTGAAGAAGGTCGAAGCCATCATCAAGCCCTTCAAGCTGGACGAGGTGAAGCAGGCTCTCTCCGAGATCGGCATCGCCGGCCTGACGGCGACCGAGGTGAAGGGCTTCGGTCGACAGAAGGGGCACACCGAGCTCTACCGGGGCGCCGAGTACGTGGTCGATTTCCTGCCCAAGGTGAAGGTCGAGGTGGTCGTGTCCGACGCCCTCGCCTCCAAGGTGGTCGAGGTGATCGAGCGCGCCGCCAAGACCGGACGCATCGGCGACGGGAAGATCTTCGTCGTCCCGGTCGAAGAGGTGATCCGCATCCGTACGGGCGAGCGCGGCGAGGACGCCCTCTAGCGCCGGGGTCCCGGCAACGCGAGGGGGCGCCGTGTCCCGAGCCGGAAAGGCATCACCACTCCCGGCGGCGCTGGCGCGAGGTGCGATCGATTCCATCGGAGATCCGGTCCTGCTGGTGGGGCCGGACGGTGGGCTCGTGCACCTCAACCCGGCCGCCGAGGAGCTGTTCGACCGCAGCCGCGATCGATCGGTCGGTCTCCCCGTCCGGGCGCTCCCCGGCGGGGCGCCGCTCGAGGCGCTCGCCGACAGGGTGCGGCGGGTCCAGGAGGTCACCGGCGCCGACTTCGCCGGACCGCGCGATCCGTCCGTTCCCCTCCAGGTGGAGGCGTCGCCCCTCTTCGACGGCGCCTCCTGCGTGGGCACCGTGCTCGTGATCCGGGCCCGGCGCAACGGCGAGCGGCACCTCGACTTCGAGGCGCTCGCCGCCGGCCTCGCCCACGAGATCAAGAACCCGCTGGCCGGCCTGCAGGGCTCGGCGGAGCTGCTCGCCCGGGAGGCCGAGGGCCCGGCACGCGAGTACGCGCTCGTCATCGCCCGGGAAGCGCGCCGGGTGGACGGGCTCGTGCGGGAGCTGCTCGATCTGGCTCGCCCGGCCACGCTGCAGTCGGGCCCCGTCAACATCCACAGCGTCTTCCGCGATGTCATGCTGATCGCGAAGGGGCTCCCGGGAGGGGATCGTGTGCTCTTCTCCCAGCGGTTCGATCCCTCCCTCCCGCCCGTCCTGGGGGATCAGGAGAAGCTCACCCAGGTGGCCCTGAACATCCTCCGCAACGCGGTCGAGGCGGTCCGGGACACTCCTGGCGCCGAGGTGTCGATGGAGACCGGCGTCGCGCCCGTACGGCTCCGACGTGCGGGTGGGCGGACCGTCACCCTGGCCCGGGTGGCCGTCCTCGACAACGGTCCCGGCATCCCGGAGTCGATGCTGAGCCGGCTCTTCACCCCCTTCGCGACCTCCAAGGCCCAGGGAACCGGTCTCGGACTGGCCGTGTCGCGCCGGATCGTCGAGGCCCACGGGGGGCGGATCGAGGTCCGCAACCGGGCCGGCGGCGGCGCCGAGGCCGCTCTGTACCTTCCCCTCGCCCGGGACTGATCCCGTCCCTCCCGGGACTGCCCTGGATCCGGTCATGCCAGTTGCCCGCGGAACGGGCATAAGAGGTGCATGACCGAAGGACCGATGCGCAAGGTACTCATCGTCGACGACGAACCCTCGGTCCGATTCGTCCTGGCCCGCACCTGCGAGCGGGCGGGCGTCCCCCATGTCGAGGCGGGCAGCGCCGAGGCGGCCCGGGAGGAGCTCACCCGGCACGGCACCGGGCGGCACGGGGGCATCGGCCTCGTCCTGCTCGACGTGCGACTTCCGGGAGACGACGGCTTCACCCTGCTCAGCGAGCTGTCCGGGCGGAGCGACTCCCCCTTCGTCGTGGTGATGACCGCCGAGGACACCATGCGCTCGGCCGTGGAGGCGATGAAGCGCGGGGCGGCCGACTACCTGGGGAAGCCCTTCGACCTCCCCCGCGTCGAGCGCATCATCCGCGACCTCGCCATCGGCCCGGAGGTGGACCCCGACGAGCGTCCCGAGCGCACCGCGACCCGGGCGACCGAGCCGGAGCGGCGGCGGGACGGCGCGCCGATCGAGTCGCTCATCGGACGCTCGCCGGCGATGGTCGACGTCTTCAAGGAGATCGGGCGCGTGGCCCGGACCGAGATGACGGTGACGCTCATGGGCGAGAGCGGAACGGGCAAGGAGCTCGTGGCCCGGGCGGTCCACGCCAACTCCCCCCGCGCCCGGGGACCGTTCATCACCGTGAACATGGCCGCCATCCCGCGCGACCTCATGGAGAGCGAGCTCTACGGCCACGAGCGGGGCGCCTTCACCGGCGCCGCCGAGCGTCGTCCCGGCAAGTTCGAGCTGGCCAGCGGAGGCACCCTCTTCCTCGACGAGATCGGCGAGATGCCGGTCGAGCTCCAGGCCAAGCTGCTGCGCGTCCTGCAGGAGCGGGAGATCGACCGGGTGGGCGGCTCCCGTCCACTCCCGGTGGACGTCCGCATCGTCGCCGCCACCAACGCCGATCTCGCCCGGTCGGTCGAGGACGGTCGCTTCCGGCGCGACCTGTTCTACCGGCTGGCCGTGGTCCCCATCCGGCTTCCTCCGCTGCGCGAGCGGGACCACGACGTCATCCTGCTGGCGCGCCACTTCGCCACCAAGTACGGCGAGCAGCTGCGCGGCCGGCCCCTCACGCTGGCCCGGGACACCGAGCCGCTGCTCCTCGCCCACACCTGGCCCGGGAACGTCCGCGAGCTGCAGAACGTCATCCAGCGCGTGCTGCTGTCGCTCCCGGGCAACCGCATCACCGCCCGTGACATCGGCCCCCTGCTCCCCGCCGGCGCCGTCCGGGAGCGGGGACTCACCGGCTTCGTCGAGGGCTTCCTCGAGGGGCCGGAACCGGAAGGGGGGCGCTACCAGGCGGCACTTGCCGCCGTGGAGGCCCCCCTCATCTCCGCCGCCATGGACCGCACCAAGGGCAACCAGCTCAAGGCGGCCGAGCTCCTCGGCATGAACCGCAACACGCTGCGGGAACGGATGCGCGCGCTGGGGCTCAAGCCGAAGGACTGACCCCGGTCGCTACCGGCTCCCCTCGATCTCGATCTCGTCGGTGTTGAAGGTGGTTCCGGACATCGGGACGCGGCTGCGGGCCTTCACCACGGTGCGCGGGACGACCACGAGGTCGAAGAAGGCCTGCTGGGTCACGGCCGTCCCCGCGACGTCGCGGTACGAGGTCCCTGTTCCGGCCTGGATGGTGAGGCCCAGCACCACGAGACGGCTGGTCGCCGCATCCTTCGAGGTGACCGGGCCCTGCAGGTAGAGCCGGTCGTCCTTGGTGGCCTCCACGCGGGTGGCGATGATCTCGCCGTTCTGCCCGGGGATGCCGCGCACCTCGACCGGACCCGCGCCGATGGTGGTCAGGTCGAGCGTGCCGCCACCGCTGCCGCCGCTGCCCGAGGACTTCCACTCGGTCCAGGCGTCGGTGCGGACGGTGAGGCCGAGCAGCTGGAAGGTGCCCTCGCGAGCGCTCGTGGAGGTGACCGCCGAGACGGCGCCCTGGATCCGGACGTTGGCGCGGAAGGAGACCTTGGTCGCCTGCAGGACGCCGGCCGCGTCGAGCTTGCCCTCGGCCTCGACCTTCACGCCCACGGCGAGGTCGGCAGGGAGGCCGTTCTCCCAGCGGGTGGTGACGGAGGTGGCGACGGTCTGCCCCTCGACGACGAACTGCGCGGAGGTGCCGCTCGTCACGAGCCCCTCCACCTCGACCTCCGAACCCTCGGCGCCGAGCTTCGCGTCCTCGAGCTGCACGGCGACGGCGGTCAGGGCGCCGGCGACCGGGGCCGCGGAGGCCCGGACCTCGACGAAGGAGCCGTTCACGACGCCGGCGGGGATCACCGTTCCGGCCGCGACGGTCACCGCGTAGCTGGAGGCGGCGTCGGGGGAGGTCTTGAGCGTGAACTTCCCGGTGGTGCGGTCGAGGTCGGAGACGAAGCCCTTCACCTCGAAGTCCTCCGACGACCCGGCCTCCTTCTCCACGCGGGTGGCCCGGAACCCGCCGGTGGCGGTGGCATGGCCGTGGACCCGGACGCGCTCGCCCTTCGACACGGAGCCGAGCTTGTTCACGCTGTCCTCGAACTCGGTGCCGTGCTCCACCTCGACCTCGTGCCCGCCCACGCGCAGCAAGCTGCCCGACTTGTCGTCGACCTTGCCCCGCAGCACGTGGTGGGCCTCGACCTCCGAGGCGTGGCCGGTGCCGGCGACGTCGTCCTTCGAGCCCTTCACGGTCACCACCATCCCGACCTTGAGCTCGGACTCGGGGCGGCCGGGGTTGTCGTCGATCTTGATCTGGGCGGCCGACGCGTCGTAGCGGATGCCGTTCACCACCAGCGAACCGACTGCGGTGACCACGCCCTTGCTGGCCGGCGTCGCGAGCGCGCCCGTGGGCCCGGTGGCGCCGGTGGGGCCCGTGGACCCCGTGGGGCCGGTCGGACCGGTGGGGTCGGCCTGGCCGGTGGTCGAGGACGTCGACCCTCCGCACGCCGAGAGGAGTACCGCTGCGAGACCGATGGAGAGAATCCGCTTCATGCCGTTCATAACCGCTCCGTTCCTGGAGAATTGTCCTTCTGGCTTCCGGGGTGGTGACACCCCCCGCCGCCGCGACGGGACAAATCTCTTTGGACCCGGTGGCGACCCGCCCTAACGACCGGAGACGAAGGTCGGGACGATCACCGTGCCCCCGGCCTGCCCGGTGCCGGTCTGTCCCCGGTCGTTCGCCCCCCAGCACTGGACCGACCCGTCGGTGAGGAGCGCGCAGGAGTGGTTCCCCCCCGCCGCCACCGACGATGCGCTCCCCACGACCCCCGTGAGGGTCACGTCGACCTTGCCGGTCGCCGAGGGGGCGCCGGAGAGCTGGCTCTGCCCGTTGGCGCCGAAGCACTTCAGGGTGGCCGTCCCCGGCTCGAGACCGCAGGCGTGGGCGCGCCCCGTGGCGACGAGCCCGGGGGAGAACCCGCCCCCGAGCGAGACGGCGAGCGGGAGGAGCTGGATCGCGGGAGGCGGCGTCGAGGCGGTGACCTGGGCCTCGGCGTTGTCGCCCCAGCAGAACAGCTGCGCCGGCGCGCCGGAGACGGCGCAGGAGAAGGCGCGACCGGCGGCGACGAAGGCCGGCCCCGTGAGGCCCGAGACGGACCGGGGCAGGCTGCTCGGGGTGGTGGACCCGTCGCCGAGCTGCCCGGAGCCGTTCGCTCCCCAGCAGCGCAGCGTGCCGCCCGAGGCGGCGCAGGCGTGGCGCTCGCCGGCGGCCAGGGCCGAGGCGGAGGCGATCCCCGACACGGCGCGCGGGCTGCTGCTCTGGGTGGTCGTGCCGTCGCCCAGCTGGCCGGAGCCGTTCGCGCCCCAGCAGAGGAGACCGGCCGAGGCGGCCGCGCAGGTGTGACCGAAGGGGACCGGCGGCGTGCCCGAGACGCCGCCCCCGGCCGCGATGAACGGCGGCGCCACCCCGGCGACACCGGTCACCGCGACGGGCGTGGTGGAGAACGGACCGGTGGCGGCGGGGCCGAGCTGCCCGGTGGAGTTGTCGCCCCAGCAGTGGACCTGCCCGCCCGGGGAGACGACGGCGCAGGCGTGGGCCCAGCCCGTGGCGAGCGCGACGGCGCGGGCGGGGAAGGGCGGGAGCCCGACGACGTCGCCGGGGACGGAGCGGAAGGTGGTCGACCCGTCGCCGAGCTGGCCACGGTCGTTGGCGCCCCAGCAGCGGACCCTGCCGTCGTCGAGGAGCGCGCAGCCGAACTCCCCGCCGGCGGCCACGGCGGAGGCCCGGCAGCAGCCATCGGCGCAGCGCATCCACCCCGGGTCGCAGGTGAAGGCGCAGGCGCCGCCGGAGCAGAGCGGGGAGGCATGGGGCGGTGCGGTGCAGGCGAGGCAGGACGGACCGCAGTGGGCCGCGTCGACGTCGGCGAAGCAGGAGCCGCCGCAGGCGTGGCTCCCGCCGTCGCAGGCGAGGACGCAGGTGCCGGCCCCGAGCGCCGGGCCGGGCTGGCAGACGCCGCGCCCCGGTCCGGTGGACGGCCCGCTGCAGGGCTCGCAGGCGGTACCGCAGGAGAGGTCCCCCTCCACCTGGCAGGAGGCCCCCCCGCCCGGCGTCGCCGCGCACAGGCGCGCCGGCGTGTTGCAGCTGAAGCCGCAGCCGCCCTGGACGCAGGCCGGGCTCGCGTTCGCGGGGGGCGTGCAGGTCATGCAGCCACCCCCGCACTTGAGCAGGTCGCCCTGGCAGACGTAGTCGCAGCCGCCGCCGGGGTTGCACACCGGGCTTCCGCCGGCGGGGGCCGTGCAGGAGCAGGTGGTGGGGACGAGCGCGGCCCCATCGGCGTCGACGAGCGACCTCGTGCAGGCGAGGGCGGTGAGGCAGGCGGCGACGATGGCGAGGTGGGTGCGCATCCTAGAATCCGAAGAGCAGGAGCAGCCCGGCCGAGGCGCCGGGGCGGACGACGGTCGCGTCGTTCAGCCGGTAGACCTGGGCGGAGAGGCTGGCGTCGAGGCCGATCCGCAGGGGGCCGACGGGCAGCGAGGCCATCGCCGTCGCCCCGACGCCGAAGATCCCGGACGAGACGCCGGGGCTCGCCGGGAAGGACTGCGCGGCGTAGCCGCCGGTCAACTGCGGGCCCACCTCGAGGAAGAAGGCGCTCTCGGTGATGGGCCAGAGCAGCGCCACCGATCCGCCGAAGTACTGGAACTGGTAGTCAATGGCACCGCCGGTGACGTCCTTGCCGGCCCAGTCGAAGGCCACCCGGAGCCCGACCGGCCCGAACTCCTTGCGGACCCCGGCCCGCACCGTGGGCGCGATGCCGAGCCCCTTCAGGTCGAACCAGGCGATGCCCCCCTCGGCGAAGGCCAGGTTGGGCTTGGGCCCTCCCTTGCTCCTCGCCACCTCGTAACGGGTGGGCGAGAGCAGCGGCAACTGCTGGGTGGCGCCCTTCTCCAGGGTGACCTCGCCGGTGGCCCTCCCCTGCGGGGATCGCCGCTCCACCGCGTAGCGCCCGGCCGGCAGGGCCAGCGTGAAGGGGGTGGGCTGCGCCGGGACCTCGGCGAGGACCCCCTTCGGCCCCTTCAGGAACCAGGTGGCTCCGGGGTCGGCGGGGAAGACGAGCCGCGCCTCGGCCTTGCGGAGGTCGGCCAGCACCACGTCGCCGCGCCCCGACATGCGGAACTCGTAGGTGGGGTGCTGGACGCCGCTCTGGGTGCCGGCGGTCTGGGCCACCGTGCGGGCCGAGGTGTAGCGGAAGGCCTCGGCCAGCGTGACCTGCCCGTCGCCGTCGGCGTCGGCCGCCCCGCGAAGCCCCACGTCGAGGTGGTGGGTGAAGAAGCTGCCGCCGAGGGCCGCCGACTCCTGGGCCGCCTCACCCACCGCCGCCGAGGTGATGAAGGCGGTGCCCTGGGCGCTCTCGTCGGCCGGGAGCGCGAAGTCGATGGCGGGCACCGGGCGGGCGCCCTTCACCTGGGTGAGCCCGCCCGATTCGCAGGCGTCGAGCACGACGATGCGGGTGTCGGCCTGCGAGGCCGCGGTGAGCTTGCGCAGCTCGTCGTAGGAGACGGTGTCGTTGCCGAGCTCGAGCCCCACCGAGCCGGCGTGCCCCGAGAAGTAGACGACGAGCAGCGTGCGCTCCCCCGAGCGGCGGGTGGTCTGGATGCGGGCCTCGGTGGCGGCGAAGGCCTCGCGCAGCGCCGCGGCGCCGCGCCCCTTCAGCACCACCACGCGGTCGTCGGTGAAGTCGCCGAGCTCGAGGAGCGTGGCGCGGACGCGGTCGGCGTCCTTCTCGGCGAAGTAGAGCCGCTGCCGCCCGGCCGCTCCGGCATCGTTCCCGACGACGATGGCGAAGCGGGCCGCGGCGGCCGCGGGGGCGGGGCAGAGGGATCCGGCGAGGAGCAGGGCCGCGATGGCGGCGCGACGGCTCAAGGGACCTTCTCGACCAGCATCGTGGCCTGCGCGGCCCCGGCCGGCAGGCCGGTGAGCGCGGGGCCGCGGCGCAGCGCGGCGCCGTCCCCGGCGAGCGCGGTCCGGAGCGAGCGCTCCACACGATCGAAGGGAATGGGGTCCGGGCTGCAGACCGCGTAGAGCCGCTCGAGGCCCGCCTGACCGTCGAGCGCGGCGCCGCCGGGGAGCGTCGCGCCGCCGGTGACCGTGGCCGGCGCGTCGCCGGCTGCAGGGAAGAGGCGCGAGACCTCGCCGCGCCCGTCCACCGAGAGGAGCCAGAGGCGGCAGGCCTGCCCGGACGCCACCCGGAAGCGGAGGCGCGCGTCGGCGGGGATCCGGTCGCCGTCGGCGACCTCGCGGGCGCCGTCGTCGGAGCCGGCCCAGACCCGGAGCGAGAGGGCGGTGCCCTTCGCGCCCACGTATCCATCGGGAGGCGTCGGGGAGAGGAGGAGCATCGCGGCGGCAGCGGCGGCGAGCCCCCCGGCCGGAACCAGCAGGGCGAGGCGGCGCCTCCATCCGCTTCCCGCCGGCTCCCGGGAGGAGAGCACCCGGTCGATGGTCCGCGGCTCCACGAAGCGCCGGAACTCCTCCCCCTCCTTCTCCATCCGGGAGAGGCGCAGCCGGCAGGGGGCGCAGCTCTCGAGGTGGTTGCGGATCGTCGACCGGGTGGGGTCGAACAGGTAGGCCTCCAGCGCCAGCTCGGACGCGCAGTGCATCATGGGAGTGGGACGGCTCCCTCGTCCGGCTCGGCCTCCCCGGTCCCGGTCCGGGCCACGAACTTCCGGGCGTTCTCGAGGAAGCGGACGAGCTTCCGGGAGACGGTGCGGCGGGAGATGCCGAGGACGGCCGCGATCTCCTCGTGCTCCATCCCGTCGACGAGGACGCCGACGGCGACGGCCTGGGTCTCCTCGTCGAATCGGGCGAGCACCGCCTGGGCGAGCTGCCGGTCGGGGTAGCTGTCGGGGCGCTCCCCGTGCGCGTCCGGAACGACCTCGAGATCCTCGGCCAGGCCGTCCTGTCCCCGGCGACGGGCGTCGCGCCGGACGTTCAGGCAGTGGTTCATCGCCACCCGGTAGACCCAGGGGAGGACGGTCTCCCGATCCTGCAGCCGATCCATGTCCCGCATCAGCTTCATGAAGACCTCCTGCGTGGCGTCCTCGGCGGCTGCCCGGTCGCCGAGCAGACGGAGGCACCGGCGGTAAACCACCGGACCGAGCTCCCTGTAGAGCCGGGCCACCTGGCTCCTGGGGTCTTCCACGCTGCCTCCTGTCGTCCGTGACACGCGGGGAGGCGCCGGACGGGACAAAATCCCGTCGGGCCCCCTCGGATTTCCATCCATCTAGCCGGACGACCCGCCTGGGGCACGCGGGAACGGCGGGCCAGCCCGGCCGGGTGGGAGGGGGCCGGTCAGCCCGGTTTCCGGGCACCCGATGCCTGTTTTTGGGGCATCCATCCTTTTGGGACGCCCGATCCACGGTCGATCGGAGTAGATCCGGCTGGCACAACGCATGCTAATCCGGAGCCTCGTCAACCCTCCGCCCCACCAGGAGACATCTCCGCAATGGCCACGATCTCACCGAAGCAGGCTCTCGACCTCGCCAAGCAGAACAAGGCGCAGTTCGTCGATCTGAAGTTCAACGACTTCCTCGGCATCTGGCAGCACTTCACCATCCCCATCGACGAGCTCAGCGAGGCGGTCTTCGAGGAAGGGCTCGGATTCGACGGCTCCTCCATCCGCGGCTGGCAGGCGATCCACGCCTCCGACATGCTCGTCATGCCGGACGCCAACACGGCGGTGATGGATCCCTTCATGTCGCTGCCGACGCTGTCGCTCATCTGCAACATCGTCGAGCCCATCACCAAGGAGCCGTACTCCCGCGACCCGCGCAACATCGCGGTCAAGGCGGAGAAGTACCTCAAGTCGACCGGCATCGGCGACGTGGCCTACTTCGGCCCCGAGGCCGAGTTCTTCATCTTCGACGAGGTCCGCTACGAGGTCGGCGTCAACCAGTCCTTCTACAAGGTGGACTCGATCGAGGGGCAGTGGAACACCGGCCGTGAAGAGCCGGGCGGCAACCTCGGCTACAAGCCCCGCTACAAGGAGGGCTACTTCCCGGTCGCCCCCACCGACAGCCAGCAGGACATCCGCTCCGAGATGTGCGCGGTCATGGAGGCGATGGGCATCAAGGTGGAGCGCCAGCACCACGAGGTCGCCACCGCCGGCCAGGCCGAGATCGACATCCGCTTCGACGCCCTGCTGCCCATGGCCGACAAGCTGATGTGGTTCAAGTACATCATCAAGAACGTGGCCCGGCGGCACGGCAAGACCGTGACCTTCATGCCCAAGCCCCTCTACGGCGACAACGGCTCGGGCATGCACGTGCACCAGTCGATCTGGAAGGGCGGCAAGCCGCTCTTCGCGGGCGACGGGTACGCGGGAATGTCGGATCTCGCCATGTGGTACATCGGCGGCATCCTCAAGCACGCGCCGGCGCTGGCCGCCTTCTGCAACCCGACCACGAACAGCTACAAGCGGCTCGTGCCGGGCTTCGAGGCCCCGGTGAACCTGGCCTACTCGGCCCGCAACCGCTCCGCGTCGATCCGCATCCCGATGTACTCGCCGTCGCCCAAGGCGAAGCGCATCGAGTTCCGCTCGCCGGATCCGGCCGCCAACGGCTACATCGCCTTCGCCGCCATGCTCATGGCCGGCCTCGACGGCATCGAAAACAAGATCAACCCCGGCCAGCCCCTCGACAAGGACATCTACGGCATGACGCCGGAGGAGCTGAAGGACGTTCCCAAGCTGCCCGGCTCGCTCGACGAGGCCCTCGAGTGCCTGCGCAAGGACCACGCCTTCCTGCTCAAGGGCGACGTCTTCACCGAGGACGTGGTCGAGACCTGGATCCAGTACAAGTACGACAAGGAAGTGAACCCGATCCGGATGCGCCCGAGCCCGCTCGAGTACGCCCTGTACTTCGACACCTAGGCCGTCCCGCGACGAACGGCTTCCAGGCGGCCGCCCTCCGGGGCGGCCGTCGCCGTTTCGGGTTACAAACGGGCGCGCCGTGATCCCCTCCCTCCCCTCCCTGCGCGCCACCCTTCGCGAGCTCCTGGGCGGGCTGCCGCGCGCCTACTGGGCGCTCTGGGTGGGGCTGCTCGTCAACCGGATCGGGAGCTTCGTCGTCCCCTTCCTGTCGCTCTACCTGACCCGGGAGCGGGGGCTCTCGCTGGCCGAGGCGGGGGGGCTCGTCTCGCTGTGGGGGCTCGGCGCCGTCGGGGCCGGGCCGGTCTCGGGGGTGGTCTCCGACCGGCTGGGGCGGCGCGCCGCGCTCTTCGTCTCGCTCCTCGGGGGCGCGGCCCTCACCATCGCGCTCGCCTTCGTGACCTCGCCCGCCCTGCTCGGGCCGCTCGTCTTCGGCGTGGGCTTCATCGGGGAGATCTACCGGCCCGCATCGCACGCCGTGATCGCCGACGTGGTGCCGGCCGCGGACCGGGTGCGCGCCTTCGGCCTGCTCTACTGGGCGGTGAACCTGGGCGTGGCCATCGGGCTCGCGCTGGCCGGGCTGATGGCGGCGGTGAGCTACGTGCTCCTCTTCGTGGGGGACGGGATCACCTCGCTCTTCTTCGCCTGGGTGGTGTGGCGCTTCGTGCCGGAGACCCGTCCGGCCTCCGAGCCGGAGACGGTGCGCGAGGTGCTGCACGGGCTCGTCGTCCCGCTGCGCGATCGCGTCTACCTGCCCTTCCTGCTCCTCCACGTCGCGCTCGCCACCATCTTCTTCCAGTTCCAGCTCTCGCTCCCCGTGGACATGGCCGACCACGGCATCTCACCGGCCGGCTACGGGCTCCTCATGGCGCTCAACGGCGCCCTCATCGTCGTGCTGCAGCCCTTCGCGGCCCGCTGGATCTCGGCGCGGGACCCGGGGCGCACCATGGCGTTCGGCTGCGCGCTCATCGGGCTCGGCTTCGGGATGAACGCGCTCCACCACACGGTGGGCTGGTACGCGCTCGGGATCGTGGTCTGGACGATCGGGGAGATCGCCTACCTGCCCGTCATCTCCACCGTCCCGGCCGATCTCGCGCCGGAGGCGCTGCGGGGGCGCTACCAGGGGGCCTATTCGCTCGCCTGGTCGGTGGCGGCCTTCGTGGCGCCGCTGCTCGGGGCGTGGGGGCTGGCCCGGTTCGGGCCGCGCGGCGTCTGGGGAGCGTGCTTCGTGGTCGGGCTCGTGGTGGCCGCGGGTCAGCTCGCGGCCGGGCCGGCGCGGAGGAGGAGGCTGGAGGAGATCCGGGGGGGGCGGGGGTAGCGGGGGGGACTTTTCGGCCCCAGGTCACGGTCGGGAAGGCCGCGGCTTCACTTGGTGCTACCGAGGGGAAGGAGGGCCGGGTAGCGGATGGGTAGCGGGGCGGGTGGGATCTGGCCGGGGGCTTAGGGATAGCCGGAGAGCCCTTTGTTCACGCCCTACTTCGTGGATTCCCAGGGGCCAAGCTCCAGGGTTCTAGAGGGAGCAGTAGGGGATACTAGCTTGCCACCTCCGCACTGCACCAAAATCCCATATTGAAACATTTGGTGTTAGGGCCAGTAGTACCAAGATCGTGCTTGCACGCGTCCAGCACCCCTTCCTCCCGCCTTCCCCGCACCAGCACGATCAATTCCGGCTTGCTCCAGGCCTTCTTCGTCCGCGGCATCGGTGCCAGTCTCTTTGGCTTCGCTACGTTTGTACTTGTTCACTGCTGCTCGGGGTCAAGGTCCAATGACCAGCGGGCAGGGTTGCGCTAGCTAGGATTCCGCTCACTGCACAAAATGCCGCCATTCGCGCACATCTCTGCGACGATCCCGCCGGACGCAGAGGCTCCGGCGTTCTTGCACGTCACCAACACTGACTCCTCCGTCCTGCCCCGCACCAACACGATCAGTTCGGGCTTGCTCCAGAACTTTTTCTTCGAGGGGGCAAGCATCGCCGACATCGCTGTGAAAGAATTATCGGTGACCATTAGGGGAGTTTGCCACCCCTGCGCTACCTGCGATACCCGACCCGGGCGCGGCCCCCTTCCGGGACTTATGTTTGGTGCGCCCGGTTCACTCCTCGCCCATCCACTCGATCAGGCGGCCCCGCTCCTTCTCGCTCTCCAGCGACGCCTCGGCGGCCTCGCCGTCCCGCGACACCTCCGTCGCCTTTCTCATGGCCCTGGCGACCAGGGTCCGGAGTCGCACCACATAGAACAGCAGAATCCTCGGCGAATCGGCGGGCACACCGTACGTGAAGCCCAGCTCCTTGCGGGAGACGAATACCCGGTCGAGGACGAGCCTCGCCTTCTCGATCAGGCTCGCATCGCCCCATAGCTTCGCCATCTGGGGGAACAGCGTGAAGGTGGGGCTCTGCGAGAAGAGGAGCCGTTCGGACACCGACACGACGTCGAAGACGGCGGGCGGAAGATCCTCGCCCGACTGACTGGCTGGCGGTCGACGCCAGCCGAGCAACCGCTCGGCCAGGGCGAACGTGACGAGGGCCGCGCGCTCCGCGCCCCATTCCCTCGACCGCCCCCAGAACACAGCCCAGTCGAACCGATCCCCGAAGCGGTCCACGACCGCGGGGATGTCGCAGATGTTCACCAGGCGGACGGCAAAGCCGTGGTTCAGCGCCGCGTGCACGCACAGGTGGAGCAGCAGGTCTTCCGGGGAGAGCACCAGCGCCTCGGCCCCACCGAGCCGGACGGTCATTGCCCGGTCCCAGACGCTCTCGATACTCGCCTTCTCCGTCTGCCCGGGGATGACCGCGAAGTAGTGGATGTCCAGGAGAAGGCCGCCCGGCTTCCGGAACGAGTCGATCTCCATCTGCTCCACGACGGGTTCCTGGTGCCGGGGTGAGGCCGACCCCTCGTGACCCGGTTGCTCGTACCCCATCGACCGCAAGAGTTGGGTTGCCGCCCGCAGATCGCCCGGCCTCACCAGCAGGTCCACGTCCCCCATCGGCCGCAGTGCCACCTCCTCGTAGACCAGCTCGGCGAGGTGCGCTCCCTTCAGCACCACCACGTCGATCCCCGCCGCCCGGAAGCCCTTCAGGATGCCGTTCAGCTGGGCGAAGATCCGGGTGTTCCGTATGCCCGTGGCCCGGTAGGTATCTCGCAGCCGGGTCTGGATCGCTTCCGGTACCCTGAGGTCCGCGTACCTCGACTTGAGGTTCCTGTGCAGCAGCGGCGTCACGCCGTGCGTCTGCGCGAACTCGAAGACCTCGTCCCAGTCGGCCTCGGAGAGCCCCGGCACTCCCTCCCCCCGGAGCCCCTGGAGGAGCCGCTCGCGCGCCCCCGTCACCGGTAGCTCCTCGCCTGGAGCTCGTACATCCCGGCGTACGTTCCGCCGAGCCGGACGAGCTCGTCGTGCGTGCCCTGCTCCACGATCCGCCCCTGCTCGAGCACGCAGATCCGGTCGGCCATCCGGACCGTCGAGAACCGGTGGCTCACGAGCAAGGCCGACCTGCCGTCGAGCAGCCCCCGGATCGCCTGGAACACCTCGGACTCGGCCCGGGCGCTCATGGAACTGGTCGGCTCGTCGAGGATGACGAGCTGGGCGTCGCGCAGGAAGGCCCGCGCCAGCGCCACCTTCTGCCACTCTCCCACCGACAGCTCGACGCCGTCCTCGAACTGGCCACCCAGGACGGTGTCGTAGCCGCGGGGCAGCCGGGCGATGAGCGGGTCCGCACCGGCCTGACCCGCTGCCCTCCGGACGGCGGCGCCATCCGCATCGGCCTCGACATCCCCGATCCAGATGTTCTCCCGGGCGGAGAGCGGGTAGTGCACGTAGTCCTGGAAGATGACGGAGATCTCCCGCCGGAGCGCCACCGGGTCGAGTTCACGAAGATCGATCCCGTCCACTGCGATCCGCCCCGCCGTGGGGTCGTAGAGGCGGCACAGCAACTTCGCGAGCGTGGTCTTTCCCGACCCGTTGTCCCCGACCAGAGCCACCACCTCGCCGGGCCCGATGGTGAACCGGACGTCCTCCAGCACCGGCCTGTCGCTCGTGGGGTACCGGAAGCCCACCCCCTCCACCGAGAAGCCGGCCTTCATCGGCCGGGGCACCGGCGGCGGGCTCGCCGGCACCGCCACCTGCGCCTTCAACGCCAGGAACTCCTCGAAGTTGCCGAGGAAGAGGCTGTCCTCGTAGAGGCCCGCCAGGCCGCCCAGGATCTCCTGCAAGTAGCCCTGGGCCCGCTGAAAGGCCTGGTAGTACATGACCATGTCACCCAGCGTGAGAAGGCCGAGCAGCGTCCGCCAGGCCACGAAGGCGAGCATCCCGAAGAGCGACAGGATGGCGCCAGCCTGGGCCACGAGGTCGAAGCCGGCCCGTCCCAGGGTGAGGCGCATCCGCTCCTCGCGGAGCTTCTCCCGCAGCTCCCGGTAGCGCTCCCGGAAGACCTGTCCCAGGCCGAAGATCCGGAGCTCCTTGGCGTGCGAGGCGCTCGTGAGCATCCGGTGGAAGTCCCAGGCCCGTCGTTCGGTCTTGGTGCGGCTGGCCTGCCAGGCGTGGAGCTTCCGCGCGTTCCGCAGCTTCACCGCGATGCCCGGGAGCACCGCCACGAAGAGGACGAGCGCCACACCCCAGTGGAGGAAGAGGAGCAGCCCGGCGAGCCCCAGGAGCGACAGCCCGTTCTGCACGATGGTCGTGAGCGACTGGACCATCCGCGTGGGGCGGTGGGGCGCCTCCTGCTGCGCCCGATAGAGCGTGTCGTGGTAGCGCGGGTCCTCGTAGTAGGCCAGATCCACCGCCGCCGACTGCCGGTGGATGACGTCCATCACATGGTCGGTGACCCGCTGCCCCTGCTGCTCCCGCACGATCTCGGCCACGGCCCTGAGCGCGGCGGTGGCGAGCGCGACGAGCCCCGTCAGCGCGATCCAGAGGAGCACCCGGCCGAGCGCCCCCTCCTTGTCGGGTGAGCGGATGCCGGCCGTGACCGCGTCCACCGTGAGCTTGGTGAGGTAGAGCGCCAGGAGCGGCAGGAGCCCCTGGACGACCATAAGCACGGCGCCGGCGACCGTCCAGCCCCGGGCGCTCTCCCAGACGAGGCCGACGGCGCGGCGCAGCGGCTTCAGTCGTCCGAGCTCGTACAAGACGCTTTCAGCTCCTCCGCGCGCCGGTGCGCCGCAGCGCAGAAGTCGGGCGTGGTGCCGTCGAGCATACCCGTCTCGAGGTGGGCGTGGGCGGGGCACCAGAGGCAGAGGTTCACGATCTCGCAGCTGCGGCAGGAGTCGAGGTACTCCTTCCGCTGCGATCGCAGGTCGCGGACCTTGGGGACGAAGTTGAACCAGGCGTCGGCGACCGTGCCCTGGCGAAGGTCGTAGGTGGTCCCCTCGGCCCAGAGCGACGAGCAGAGCCGGAAGCGGCCGTCGGGGCTCACGTTGAAGCTGCCGTTGCCGGCGCCGCAGTGGAAGAGGTGGTCGCAGCCCTTGTGCCCCATCTCCGGGTTGATGAGGCTGTCGCAGTTCTCCTTCATCGCGTTCGACCGCTTCTCGTCGGCCTTCTCCAGCGCGACGATCTCCTCCGGGTTGAGCCGTTCCGCGCGGATCTCGAGGTTGCGGGCGGCGTCGCCGTCGAAGCGCATGTGGAGTTGCGGGTCGAAGCGGTAGTAGTCCTTGGTCCTGGCCTGGCAAAACTCGGCGATGGCGTCGTACTCGTGAAGGTTCGACTTGATGGCCATGGCCTTGAGGCGCACACGGATGCCGCTCGCGAGGAGCAGGTCGAGCCCCCGCATGAAGGCGTCGAAGGAGCCGGGGCGTCGCGTGACCGCCTCGTAGGTCTCGCGGGTGACGCCGTAGACCGTCACCTCGATGTCGCGGGGCGGGTACTTCTTCCACAGATCCACGTGACGCTGGGTGACGAGGCAGGCGTTCGTGAAGACCGAGACGAGCAGCCCGAGCCGCTTCAGCCCCAGGTAGATCTCCTCGAAGTCGTCGCGGAGAAGCGGTTCACCGCCGGTGACGAGGCACCACATGGCACCCAGGTCGGCGGCCTGCCGGGCGATGCCCAGGATCTCCTTGGCGGTCAGTTCCTCCCTCTTCGCGGACGCGTCGCCGGCCGGCAGGTTGATGTAGCAGTGGCGGCAGTCGGCGCTGCACCGGGCCGTCACCTCCAGGTCGAAGGAGAGCGGCACGCGCTTCCCCTTCATCTTGTCCCAGAGGGGGAAGGCCTGGACCTCCATGGTCCGGCGCTCGGGCTGCGTGGTGTCGGTCATCCGTTCCTTCCGAGCCTCTTCTGCATCACGATGCGACGCCGGCCACTGGCCGCCTTCTCCTCCAGGAATCCGGGTTCGAGCGCGGCGACGGTGGTCCTCTCGAACCCCATCTTCTCGTAGAGCCCGACGGCGCGGAAGTTGTCCTCGAAGACCGCGAGCCGGAGGTCCGGCGCGCCATCGGCAATGCTCCGGTCGACGACCACCTGGGTGAGGGCGTCGCCGATCCCGAGTCCGCGGTAGCGCGGCTGGACCGAGAGGGAGAAGAGCCAGTGGCCGCCCCAGCCCGAGCCCTCCTCGGGGCGATTCGTCAACTGGACGAACCCGACGATCCGCGGGCCCACCTTCGCCACCCAGTTGGTGACGTGCGGGTCGGGAGCGCTTCGCTGGTAGGGCATGAACGGGTTGTGCTGCCGGTGGACGACCTCGCGATCCGCCTCGCTCGCCACGGCGATCCCGAATCCGGGTGCAACCCGCCTCCCGACGGTCCGGAAGGCGGCAAGCCCCTGCGCGTGACGGAGGGCAAATCCGGCGGCGCGGCGCGGCAGGAGGCGAAGCATGTTCCACCGTCCGAGCACGGTTCCCCGGTTCAGCGCGGCGATGACCCTGCCGGACATGCCGAGCCCGACGCGAACTGTCCTCCCGCCTCGCTCCACCGCCACCACCCGGCCGTGGACGTGTTCGATTCCGACCACGCCATCCGCCTCGGGGCAGTTGTCCCCGCGGACGACCCATCCTCGCTCCGTGCAGGCCACGACCCGGTGGATCGCCAGGCGGCCGCAATCCGGGTGGCTGAACGCGACCACCTCGCCCACGCGCGGCGGCCGGCCGCTCATCGGCGCGATGGTGACCACGTCCTCGTCCCGGATGAAGGGGGTCATGCTGAACCCGCGCACCGTCGTGCGGAGCGACGCCCCCTTCTCCGTCATGCCCTGGAGCAGGGAGAGCTGGCCGAGGTTGGAGAGGTGGAGCTCCCCACCGTGGGAGACGAAGGGCGCCATCAGCCCCTGGCCGCGAGGATTCTCCGCGTCGTCATCTCGCCCGCGAAGCCCAGCACGTCGGCCTGGAGTTCCGCGAGCGGCGCCTCGAACTCCTGGGCGAGGACCTTCGCCACGTCGCCGAGGGTTCGCTCCCCGTCGAGCTGCTTCCAGATGGCCTTGCCGGTGTCGTTGAGCGTGAAGAGCTCGTCGTCGGCGTCGCCGATGCCGGCGACCAGCGGGACGATGACGATGTCCCCCTCGATCTCGCGAGCCACCACGTCCTCCGACGGGGCGCAGATGGTCGCCAGGGTGACGTCGATCTTCGATGCAGCCGTCATGTTGCCTCCACTCGTTGACGCCATTCGGCGACCTCCCAGCCCTTCTCGCCGTCCTTCAACCAGCCGAGCCAGCGGGCCTGGGCGTGGGCCACGTCGCAAAGGTACTCCACCGGCGTGTCGTAGGTCCCGTGCTCGGCCCAGGACTTGGCCGGGCACTGCTCGCAGAGACCCTTGAGGAAGCACCGGGCGCAGCGGCGCAGGTACTCGGGGTTGGTGGCCCGCATCTCGCGAAGCGTCGAGAAGTGGTCGAGGGCGTCCGAGAGCGTCTTCTCGGCCAGGTCCACGGTCAGCCCGGGCGCGCGCACCCCCATGCAGGGCTGGGCCCGCCCGTAGGCGTCCACGGAGAGGCCGGCCCCCGCGCCGCAGCCGAAGAGGACATCGCCCGGGGGGCGCATGAACTTGCTGCCGAACTCCTTCATCCCCTTGCGGTACCGGTCGGCGTCGCGCGTGAGGACCGCCACTCCTTCCTCGGGGGTGAGGCGCAGCGACTCGACGAGCCGGTTCTTCTCGGGGTCGTCGCGCCGGTTGCGAAGGTCGAAGAACATCGAGTGGCCGGGCGCCTTGGTCATCCAGGGGATGGTCGCGGCCCAGGTCTCGAACTCGTCCAGCTCGGCCCGGTTCTGGGGCAGGAGCGCGCTCTTCACCACGAACGGGATGCGCCGCTCGAGGAGCAGGTCCACGCCGCGGCGGAACTGGGCGAAGGAGCCGGGGGCCCGGGTGACCGCCTCGTAGGACTCGGCGTGCATTCCGTAGACCGTCACCTCGATGGTGACGAGCGGCGGGATGCGCGCGAGCAGGTCCACGAGCGCCGGCGTGACGTGGCGGGCGTTCGTGAAGATGAGCACCTTCAGCCCGAGCCGCCGGGCGAAGAGGTAGAGCTCCTCGAAATCGGGGCGGAGCAGCGGTTCACCCCCCGTGAAGCGGACCTGCATGCAGCCCAGGTCGGCCGCCTGGCGCAGGATCTCCTTCACCTTCGCAGTGGGCATCTCGCGGGCCCGCGCCGCCGCGTCCCCCGCGGGCAGGTTGATGCAGCAGTGGACGCAGTCGTTGTCGCAACGCTCGGTCAGCTCGATGTCGAGCCGGCCGAGGCGGGAGGCGAGCGGCTTCACCGGCTGCTTCACCTGGCGGACGAACTCGCTCACCGGCAGAGCCTCTCGAGCTCGGGCACGATGGCGCCGGTCCGGTCGAAGTGCATCGTGTAGAAGGAGGCCTCGGCGACGATCCGTTCCAGCACGTCGAGCTCCTTCTGCCACCACTCGGCCGTGACCATGGGCTTGATGAGGGTGGCGAGGAGCCGCTTCCAGATCTCGCGCCGGTCGGTGAGCGGCACGAGCTCGTTCTTCGTGTCCTGCTGGAGGAACAGGATCGCCTTGAGCGGCGCCTCGTCGGGCGACACGTCGGCGGTGGTCCCGTGGCTCCAGGTGCCGTGCACGCGCCAGCCGTCCGACCACTTGCGGATCACGTTCCGGTCGTCGCAGAGGATGGTGGCGCCGAGCCCCGGGGCCGCCTTGAGCAGCTCCATGGTCGTGGACTTGCCGGCGCTGGAGTGGCCGATGAAAAGGAGCCCCTTCCCGTTCACCACCGCCGCGGCCGAGTGCATGAGGACGGCGCTCCGGTCGGCGAGGAGCGGCCCGAGCCAGATCTGGTCGGTGGGAAAGAGGGAGAGGGAGTGCCAGCCGTCGGTGCCGATCCGCGCCCCGTCCCGGGGCGGGCTGTAGATGGTGGCGTGGGCGTGGTCCGGGCTGAAGACGGCGACGCGGTGCAGCTCCGGGTCTCCCGCAGTCGGCGAGATGCCCTTGTAGAACCAGGTGCCGTTCTTGCGGGAGATGGCCCAGGGCGGCTTCCGGTACAGCTCCTCCCCGGTGTCCTTGCCCTTCATGTCCGGTAGCTCGAAGTGGTGGCGGAGCGTGACGTTGTCGTCGCCCGGGCCGTTCACCTCGAAGCGGATCAGCTCCTCCTTGAACTTGGTCTCCTGGAGGTCCATGTCGCTCTCGACGCGGACGGTGATGCCGGCGATCTTGAAGTAGCGGCGGTGCCTGGCCTGCCACTCGACCTTGAACTTCTCGGCCTCGTCGGCCACCTCGCACAGATAGCCAATCGGGGCCGAGTACCTCCCCGTCTCGAGCTTGGCGTAGACCGCGCACCAGCGGCACGACCCGCGTGAGTCGCAGGTGCCGCAGTTGTCCTTCCACTCCTGGCCGCCGCGGACCTTGTCGGCGCAGGACGGGATGAACTCCTCCCAGCCCTCGCGGAAGGTGCCCTTTCGGAGGTCGTAGCGAAGCGCCGGGTCTGCGATGAAGCTGCACCAGGACATCTGGCCGTAAGGGTCCACGTGGAAGTCGCGTCGGCCGGCGATGCACTGGGCGAAGAGACGGTCGTCACCTTCATCCACGACGCCGCAGCCCGACGCCGTCCGCTCCGTGTAGCTCGGATCGGGCTTGTCGAGCGCGATGACCTCTTCGGGCGAGAGGCGCTGCCGGTCGATCTCGCGGTTGCGGGCCGGCGACCCGTCGCTCGACTTGTAGAGCCAGGCTGCTCCGGTGCGCTGGTGGGGCGAGAGTTCCTTCGCGAGTTCCTGCATCGCGTGCCACTGGTGCCAGTTCGACTTCATGGGGATGAGCTGGACGATGAACGACGCGCCGGCCTCGCGCAGGTAGGCGAAGCCGCGCATGGCGGCCTCGAAGCCGCCGGGGTTGCGGGTGACGTCGTCGTAGACGTCCGCCGTCGCGCCGTACAGGGCCACCATCTTCGTGCCCTTGCGCTTCATGAGCTCTGCGATGGCCGGCGTGATGAGCGTCCCGTTGGTGTTGAGGGAGTAGCTCACCGCCTTGCGCGTGACGTGGTCGAAGATCTCGGCGAAGTCGTCCCGGAGCATGGGCTCGCCGCCGGAGAGCTTCCACTTCTGGCAGCCCAGGGCGCGGGCCTCGTCCACGATGCGCCGGATCTCGTCGAGGGAGAGCTCGGCGGCCTCGTCGGGCGCACCCGGAGGCAACCACACCCAGCAGTGGCGGCAGGTGTTGTTGCACCGGTAGGTGAGGTCGAGCGCGCCTTCGAGGGGAAGGCGGGGGAGCTGCTGCAGGACTGATCTCATTCAGGCAGCAGGATACCGGATCGGCAAGGGGAAGCGTCGGAGGAGTGCATACCCCTTGCGTTCCGCGGCGCGGTCCTTGAACCACGCCCTACTTCACGGATTCCCAAGGGCAAAGATCCAAGGGATCAAGGGGCGGAGGGGGCTAACTAGCCCTGCGCGCAGAACAAGGGCCAGTACATCCGGCAGTAGGTCCATAGCACGTGTAAGCCTGAGCGGAAGGGCCGCCGCCAGGCGGAGTATCATTCTGCTTGCAAGTAACCAACACCGCCTCCTCCGGCTTGCCCCGCACCAGCACGATCAGTTCCGGCTTGCTCCAGGTCTTCTTCACGCGACGCTCCTCGGACCGCCGCGCAATCGCGACCGGCGATCTCTTCATCGGGGTAGAAACTGTCCAACTTCATCGCACCTGCAATAGCGGCCCAGCATGCCTGCACCGGTGGACTCTCCCGCTACGCTTCAGGGACGGCACCCCGAAAGGGGGGTGGCAATGGCGCATCGGGTGCACCGAATGGCGCATCGGGGAGCTGGGGGGGCGTCAGAGCGGCGAGCGACCGGGCCGCTGCAGCTCCTCCGGCGTCTTCCCCGTCCATCGCCGGATGGCGCGGCGGAAGGCGTTGCGGGAGGCGAAGCCGAGGCGGCGGGCCACGTCCCCTTCCCTCTCGTGCGGCTCCGCGCCGCGAACGTGGGCGGCTACGTCTCCCGACGGCGCACCGAGATGGTGACCGACGCCACCATCGCGAAGGATCTGGTCGTCTGCGGTCGAGCACGCGCAGGCGACCGGCGGTGCGGCCTTCCGCGTCTGGCGCAACGCACGGCGCGACCTCCTCGAGGCCTGAGCCGGAATCGAACCAGGGACACGGGGATATTCAGGCCCCAGGTCACGGTCACCAAGGCCGCGGCTTCACTTGGTGCTACCGAGGCGACTCGGAGCGGGGTTGGATGGTCAATCCCTGCCCGCATCTTCGTGCTGCACGCCCGCGCGCAACACCACGGCGAGGTCCCGGGTCCCGTCTGGGCGCGGCTCCAGGCCAACGACCTCGGGAGCGTACCGAGGTGAGAGGACGCCCGCTGCGCCAATGGCATCTTCCACGTCGAGGAAGGAGATCCAGGCGGGCCCAGCACCGTGGCCGTCGCATGCCATCAGGAACGGGATTCCCTCGTCTCGGACGAGGCGAATCGCATCTTGAATGCCAGCGTCCCACTCCCTGGGCTGGGCCTGCGGGTGATCTTGTTCGAGCGGGTGCTGCTCCCTCGCCGTCGCGGACACAGGCAAGCACTCTGGCCAGTCGGCGCACGGTGGAGCGACCCGGGCATCCTGGGATGAACGCGTACTGCTGGTGACGGTGGCGCCATGCCCCGACGATGGCCGAAGGCACCTGAGGCAGCAGTCGAGCTTGCGGGAAGCCTTCACCTGGCTCCCGTCGTGGATGCGGGCGTCGCCGCCGGGGGTGGCAACGCCAGGGTGAGGAGCGCGAGGAGGAGGGCGGGGGGCAAGGTGGCCCGCTCTACAGTCCGAGAACCCGCTTGACGGCATCGACGTCGGCCTTGAGAGCCACGTTCTCCGCCTTGAGTTCCTTCACCGAGTTGCCGACGTCACTCATAGTAGACCTCGCACGTCGAGAGGAAGAAGACGGCCATGAACACGAAGACGATCACGCCAACCATCGAGGGCATCGGGAGTTCCTTGGAAAGCTCGGTTGGTGACGCGCGGTCGCTTCATCGGGGTGGAACCGTTCCTGCCTCGTCCCGCCCCCCGACGGTCCGCTACGACACGCCGTCCAGTCTCACTTCACGTGAAGGCTTCGCAACCCCATTCCCCCAACACACACTCTTCCGACCCAACGGAGGGGCGTCGATGGCGCATCGGGTACGGCTCGTGGCGCATCGGGGAGTTGGGGGGGGGGCGTCAGCGCGGCGAGCGAACGGGCCGCTACAGCTCTTCTGGCGTCTTCCCCGTCCAGCGCCGGATGGCGCGACGGAAGGCGTTGCGGGAGGAGAAGCCGAGGCGGCGGTACACGTCCGCGACCGGAAGCCCTTGCTCTCGAATCATGCCGACCGCGGCCTCGTGGATCGTGTCCCCGAGAACTGCCGAGAACGTGAGCGACTCGTCTGCGAGACTGCGCTGCAATGTCCGCACGGTCGTCTCCAGCGAGCCGGCCACTTCCTGAGCAGTGGGCCGCGGCTCGAGCCCGATGCTCAGGATGGCCGCGCGAACACGGTCGACCGCTCTCCTGCCCTTTCGCTTCGCCAGCTCCCGCTCGGCCGCCGCCACGAAGATCGCGAGCGTGCT
>CAIVAR010000069.1 GCA_903904005.1 uncultured Anaeromyxobacter sp. | reverse complement strand
CGCGCCGCTCTTCCGGGACGGCGGCCACGTTCCCAGGGCGGGCGTGCTCCTCGCCATCCCCGCCCTGACGAGGAGTGGCGTCCTCGACGTGGCCCAACGGGTCTACGGTTCCATCGGGCCGGCGTTCTACGGGCTGCGCACTGAGCCCGCTCACCCTGGTTGATGGCGGTACGCGGGAATCCTGAGCACGGACGGTGATGGACGGGGTGGGGCGGCCCTCGTGAAGGGTGGCTGGGGCGAGGACGCCGGGTCAGGGTCCGGCCGGCGGGTCGAGGCGATCCACCAAGTTCTGGAACTTGTCGGCGAAGTCCGGTCCAAGGACGTCGGGGTGCTGCCGGGCGATGTCGATGACCTTGCGGTAGTGGATCGCGGCCTGCTTCCTGTCGCCGCGGGCCTCGCAGACCATACCCAGGCAGTTGTGCCCGTGGTGAGCTTTCGGGAAGCGGGAGACGAGGCTGCGAGCGGCGACCTCGGCGTCGTCGAGCCTCCCGGCATGCACGAGGTTCACGGCAACGATGGATACGCCGTCGAGGTCGCCAGCGTCAGCGAGGGCATCAAGCTCGGCGCGGGTTTGAGAGCGGGCGGCCTGGCGCGCCGCTTCGATGGCGGCTGAAGCGGAGGCCTCGTCCTTCTCCAGGCAACAGCGCTTGTATTTGTTGCCTGATCCGCAGGGGCAGGGATCATTCCGTCCGGTCTTGGCCATGGCGGTCGAGCTCCAACGAGGAGGAGTCCCTTTGTACCCAACGCTCGTGCGGGATGCGAGGTTCTACGAGTTCCAACTGGAGACCGACCGCATGCTGTTGGCCGAAGCGCGGAAGGAGGTCTGCTTGATCTGTGGCGACGTCCTGCACTCGGGCAACTTTCGGCGCAAGCCACGGGGCGGCCCCGCAGGGATGGGCGAGGACGCGGACCTCCGCTACAGCCTCTGCTGCGCGGACCTGGAGTGCCGGACGCGACACACTCCGCCGTCCCTGCGGTTCCTCGGCCGCAAGGTGTACCTGGGTGCGGTCGTGGTCATCGTCTCGGCGATGAGGCACGGGGCCTCGCCGGCGAGGATGCGAAAGCTACGGGAACTCTTCGGCGTGAGCCGGCGGACGGTGGAGCGGTGGCGGATCTGGTGGCGCACCGCCTTCGCGGAGAGCCGTTGCTGGCGGGAGGCGGCGGCGAAGCTCATTCCGCCGGTGGAACTTGCCCGGCTCCCGGCCTCGCTCCTCGAGCGGTTCCTGGGCAACGAGGAGGAGCGGCTCATCCTGCTCCTGCGCCTTCTCGGCCCGATGACGGGCGGGGCTTCCTTGCAGGCTCTTTGACGGGCCTCGCCGATCCGCAGAAGACGCCCGTCGCCACCCGGCGGGGACGCCGAATAGGGTGCGCGCTCCTTCAAGACGGGGAGCGCGGACGTGACGAAGAGTCAAAAGCCACCCATCCATGAGTCGTGGGCCCACCTTCGCTTCTCGGTGGTGGGGCAACTGCTCGCCTCGCCGCCGGCGAAGGGCGAACTGCACGGCGAACTCGAGAAGCTCGCGGCGAGGACCTGGCGCCACCCGACGAGCGGAGAGCCGGTTCAGTTCGGGCTCTCCACGGTCGAGCGCTGGTACTACCGTGCAGCCCGGGAGCGGCGGGACCCGGTGGGCGTCCTGCGCCGGAAGATCCGCAAGGACGCCGGGCGACAGGGTTCCCTGGGCGAAGCGATCAAGGCGGCGCTGCAGGCGCAGTACGGCGCCCACAAGAGTTGGAGCGTTCAGCTCCACCACGACAACCTGGTTGCGCTCGCCGAGGCGAAGCCGGAGATGGCGCCGGTTCCGTCCTACTCGACGGTGCGTCGCTTCCTGGCGGCCCACGGCCTCTTCAAGCGGCGGCGGCTCACCTCGCGGCGGACCGAGGGGGCGGAGCGCGCCGAGGCCCGGCTGGAGAGCCGGGAGGTTCGCAGCTACGAGGCCGCGTACGTGAACGGCCTGTGGCACTGGGATTGCCACCACGGCTCGAAGAAGGTGGTGACGGCGAAGGGGGACCTCGTGACGCCCATCCTCTTCGGCGTCCTCGACGACCATTCCCGCGCGGCGTGCCATCTGCAGTGGTACCTCCACGAGAGCGCCGAGGACGTGGTTCACGGGTTGTCGCAGGCGATCCAGAAGCGAGGCCTGCCGAGGTCGGCCATGAGCGACAACGGCGGGGCCATGACCTCCCACGAGATCGAGGAGGGGCTCGCTCGGCTCGGCGTCACCCACGAGACCACCCTCTCGTACAGCCCGTACCAGAACGGTAAGCAGGAGAATTTCTGGGCCCAGGTTGAAGGCAGGCTCATCGCCATGCTCGAGGACGTTCTGGACCTCACCCTCGCCGCACTCAACGAGGCGACCCAGGCGTGGGTGGAGCAGGAGTACAACCGGAAGGTTCACTCCGAGACGGGCGAGACGCCCATCGCCCGATTCCTGGCGGGGCCGGACGTGACGCGGCCGAGCCCGGACAGCGCGGCGCTGCGGCTCGCCTTCACCCGGTCGGACACCCGGATGCAGCGGCGCAGCGACGGCACGGTGCTCATCGAGGGGCGCCGCTTCGAGGTTCCGGGCCGGTACCGTCATCTCACCCGTGTCGGGCTGCGCTACGCCGCCTGGGATCTCACGGTCGTCCACCTCGTGGACGAGCGCACGGGAGCCGTCCTCTGCCGCCTCTACCCGCAGGACAAGGCCCGGAACGCGAGCGGGTTTCGGCGCCCGCTCGACCCGATCTCGTCGGAGCCCCGTCCGCCTCCGGCGGCAGGCCCGCCGCCGCTGCTCGCGAAGTTGCTCGCGCAGCAGGCCGCCACCGGGCTCCCGCCCGCCTACCTCCCCAAGGATGAAGGAGACGAACCGTGAACAAGAAGCTCCTCTCGCTGTACGGGCTCAAGTGGAACCCCTTCGGCCCCGACGTGCCCGTCGAGGCGCTCCATGTCGCTCCTCGGGTCGAATCCTTCGCCTGGCGCATCGAGCAACTCACCGGCGAGGGTGGCTTCGCGCTCGTCACCGGCGACCCCGGCACCGGAAAGTCGGTGACGCTCCGGCTCCTCTCCGAACGCCTCTCCAGCCAGCGGGACGTGAAGGTGGGCATCCTCTCCCGACCCCAGGCTGGCCTCGCCGACTTCTACCGGGAGATGGGCGACCTCTTCGGCGTCGAACTCCACCCGCACAACCGGTGGGCCGGCGCCAAGGTCCTGCGCGAACGCTGGCAGACCCACATCGACGACGCTCTCTCCAGGCCGGTGCTCCTCATCGACGAGGCCCAGGAGATGCTGCTCCCCGTCCTCGCCGAGTTGCGTCTCCTCGCCTCGGCCAGGCTCGACTCCCACGTGCTCCTCACCGTCGTGCTCGCCGGCGACGGACGCCTCGTCGAGCGGTTCCGCTCCGACGAGCTCTTGCCGCTCGGGAGCCGGATGCGGGTTCGCCTGAACCTCGACCGGGCCACCCCGGAGGAGCTCGCCGACACCCTGCGCCACGCCATGGCCAAGGCCGGCGCGGCGAAGCTCATGACGCCAGAGCTCGTCACCGTCCTCTGCGACCACGCGACCGGCAACTACCGAGCCCTCATGAACATGGCCGGCGAGCTCCTCGCCGAAGCCGCCCAGCGCGACCTGCGCCACCTCGACGAGAAGCTCTTCCTCGACGCCTTTGCCGCCCCGGCGCCGGCCAAGGCCGGGCGCCGGCGGTGAGCCTCCTCCCGCACCAGCCCGCCCACCGGCTCGCGACCCGGACGGAAGAGCGGCGCTGGCTCGTCACCGGCCTCTGGGCCGAGGAGGCGGTCGGCATCGTCGGAGGCGAGCCCAAATGCTGCAAGTCGTTCCTGGCCCTCGACCTCGCCGTTGCCGTTGCGGCAGGCGTTCCCTGCCTTCGTCGTTTCCCGGTGGCCCGGCCCGGCCGGGTGCTCCTCTACGCCGCCGAGGACGCCCTCCACGTCGTCCGGCAGCGGCTCGAGGGGATCTGCGTCGCCGCCGGCGTGGACCTCGCGACCCTCGACGTGGAGGTCATCACCGCGCCCACCCTGCGCCTCGACCTCGACGCCGACCGGAAGAGCCTCGACGAGACGGTGGCCAAGCTCTGCCCGCGCCTTCTCGTCCTCGATCCCTTCGTGCGGCTCCACCGGATCGACGAGAACGCCTCCGGCGAGGTGGCTCCGCTGCTCGCCTTCCTGCGGGAACTCCAGCGCCGCCACGGCGTCGCCGTCGCGCTCGTGCACCACGCCAAGAAGGGCGGCGGCCGGGCCCGTGCCGGCCAGGCCCTGCGCGGCTCTTCCGAATTCCACGCCTGGGGCGACTCGAACCTCTACCTCCGCCGCCACGGCGACGATCTCTCCCTGACCGTCGAGCACCGCGCCGCGGCCTCCGTCCCTGCCATCCCCCTCGTCCTGGCCGAACGCGGCGACGCCCTGGCGCTCGAGGTTGCCGAACGAGTTCCGGCAGCAGAGCCTCCCGCCACCTCGGTGGACGAGCGCATCACCAAGGCCCTCGTCGATGCTGGGAAGCCCGTCCCGCTCGCCGAACTCCGCACCGCATGCCGCGTTCGGAACACCACCCTTCGTGAGCGCCTTTCGGCCCTCACCGCCGCTGGCCAACTCGTCCGCGCCGCCGACGGCTACCGCCTCGCCGTCGGCTGAGCTGTTCCCCGTTCCCGTTCCCGAACCCTCTACAGCGCGCGGGAACCGGAACCGGAACGGCCATCGGGGAGCGTGCTCGCGGCGCCATCAAACAGCGTGCTCCTGCTCACTTCTCGGTGCGCCCCTCTCCACCCACCCAGATTGGCCGACCGCGGTCGAGGTCGCTCACCACGATGCGGTAGTTGTGCCCCTTGCGGATGGAGCTCTCATCGACGCCGATGGCCCGAGGAGCGGGCATCCCGACCAGGGCTACCTGCTTCGCCATGTAGATCTTGTCG
>CAIVAR010000068.1 GCA_903904005.1 uncultured Anaeromyxobacter sp. | reverse complement strand
TCCCCGGAGAAGGCGTCTGCCAGGTGGGTGCCTCGGACGGTGTCGTACTCCTGCAGGAAGGTCATGAGGTTGAGAAACCCGAGCGTCCTCGACCAAAGGAAGGCCTGGCCGTTGTTCGGGGCGCCGCCGCCGACCAGCGTCCCGCCGGGAGAGATGCACATCCCGTCCAGCCAGTTCGGGGGAGCGATCTGGAGGAGTTCGTTTCCGGTGAACCAGACCCCGGGGGACGTGAAGTCGGTCACGTGCGTCAGGGAGCCGGCGGCGGCCGTGCCGTCCCGGGAGATCGCGCCCGGGGCGAGGTAGAGGCGGCAATCGAGGCACATCGTCGGCTGCATGAAGTGGCTCGTGACGATCCCCTGCCCGTACGGGAGCCCGTACCGGAAGACCCAGGAGCCGTCACCGTTTCCCGGCACCTTGGCCACGCTCGTCAGGAACACGGAGAAACCATCGGAGGTGATGCCGGCCGGGTAGAATCGGTCGACCTCGTCCGGGTCGGCTCCGAGTTCCAACGCCGTCCGTGCGCCACCCGAGGGCGACCACACATACACGCGCAGCAGACCGGTCTCGGCGGCGAGATAGCGCCCCACCGCCCAGGCGCCGTTCTCGGTGACCTGGGACACGTCGCTCCAGCCCGCCGCCTCGGGCATCGCGATCTCGCGCATGCCGCCGTCCCGGGTCCACGACCAGGATGTCGTGACCTGGCCGTCGCTCGACGTCCCCACGACGATCGACCCGTCGCCGCTCACCGAGACCGCGGTGGTCTCGTGGCTCGTCCCCGGGAGGGAGCCGAGGGGAAGGGTCCCGGTCGCCGCCGACCACCGGAAGGCGCGCCAGAGGCCGTCGGCGTCCGTGGCCTGGCCGACGACCGTGCCCCCGTCGGATGAGATGGCACGCGGCAACACATGCCCGCCGGACACGAGCGGCGGGAGGAACTGGACCCCGGGCGGGACGACGGGCGCTGCGCTCGAACCACCGCCGCAGCCGACGAGGTGAACGAATGCGAGGAGCAGCGAGCTGACGATGACGGGCTTCGGGAAGGGGGTCACGGGGCCTCCTGGCGGGAAAGTGCGGCTCGATCCGTCATGGCGCATCGCCGGCCATCTTCGCCATCAGGTCGGCGTCATCGAACTCCTGGTAGTCGACGGTGAGCTCCTCGCCGATCTCGATGTCCCGGATCGCGACGTCGTACCCGCCGTCCGGTGCGCTCGTGCCGCGGATGCTGGGTGTCCGCGAGTGGTTCATGAACTTCGCGATGTCGCCGCAGAGGACCCGCTTTTTCAGCACGGGGTGCAGGTAGGTGTAGTGGACGAGCAGGCTGCGCAGGTCGTCCCGGGCGCCCGCCACCGCGGCGGGGTCGAGGAGCTGATCCACCCCGGGCACGAACTCCCAGGTCCGCGTACCGGCCGTGATCCGGGTGCGCGCGAACACACCCCAGCCGTGGATCGGGCTCCTTCCCAGCTTGACGTCGACGAGAAACATGGAGACCTCCGGAGTGGAATTCGACCCGCCGTCGCTCCTACGGACGCCAGCGCATGACGGTACCGCCCGCCCCGGCGAGGAAGCCGCATCCACCGAGGAGGACCACGAGAAACGGCACCGCTGCCAGGCTGGCCAGCATCGAGAGCTTGCGCACCACGCGTGTCACCGCGACGACCTTCCCCCCCCGGGGATTTGCTCGTCCCGAAAGCGTCAGGCATCCGGGGACGGGGCACAAGGACCCGGGCGGGCCAGCCGCCGGCGGACTGACCGCACCGACGTCCCCCCTCGCTCGCGATTCGATTCCACGCGAGGAGTGTGCCCACCCCGCGCCCCTCACGCCAGACGGGGTCCGTGCACGGCGGATACGAGGTCGATCCTGCCCCAGAGGGCCAGCAGAGGCATGTCGTATTCGGGGGACGCGGGCCTGTGGACGAAGAGATCGTCCGGCCAGATCGACGCCGTGTTCTCCTCGAGGGCTTCCCGTTTCACTGGGATTCCGAAGTCCAAGTAGGACGCCTGCATGCTGTACATCGTCGTCTTCGCGGTCGGGTCGTTGCCGTACTTGGCGATGTTGGCGGCGACCTCGTCGATGAGTTCCCGGTGGTGGCTCACCACTTGCGTCCCCGCCGGTGTCCGGACGGGCTCCTTCCCAGCTACGATCACCCACCAGTCCTCGAGGCGCTGCACCTGGACGTCCATGGGGACCTCCGTGATCAGACGATTGACGTGGACCATCGCGACCACGTCACGAAGGTTACGCACCCCACGCACAAGGTCGCTGACGGACTGGCCATCGGAGAGCGGGGATACCGGTTCATCCCCACGCCCGTGGGGAACGCTTGCGAGCTTTCGGGAGCTTCGGGCCTCCGCTTCGCCGCTTCCAGGTCGCTCTCCATCATCAGCCGCACCAGCCCCTTGAAGCTCGTCCTCGCCTCAACGACTCTCGAAGGATTGTCCCTCTCTGGGGATTCGCGATCCCACCAGCCACTCCGAAAGCTCCTCCAACTGGCACTTTTCCACGGAGGCCCCGCTCTGGCGCCGGGAGCGGATATAGGCTGGCAAGCGCTCCTTGATGGACCACCACCAGTAGGCGAAGTACCAGAGGACGACCGAAGGGGAGTGCACGGATACCGGAAAGTAGAAGGCGATTCGATTCCTCGGTGGAAAGATCCTTCCGAGCCAGGCGCGCAGGAATCCCGCGTGAGCGATGCGCTCCGCCAAGGCGTCGCCGGTGGCGAGCGCCTTGCGCGCCTCCGCGTCCCACACCATCACCGCCGCCGCGTTTTCCATCTGCGCCCCGAGGTCGTCCTCGCACGTGTCGGTCCTCTCGGGCCCCCCGGGCCATTCGATCGGAAGTTCCCCCCATTGACGCATCGTCAATCGAAGCACGAGCACGCATCCGCGCGTGATCCCGGCCCGGGAGGCCAAGGCCCAGAAGAGGGGCCAATCGATTGGTTCCGCCCGGAGCAACATCGCCACGTCGCTCAGGAGGAGCGGACCGTTCTCGAACCGGTGGTGGAAGGCGGCATGCAGGACGAGGTGGAGGAGCAGATCGGTGGGGGACTCGTACAGGACGTCCTCCCCCATGAACCGCCGCCGGATGCAGCGCTCCCAGAACCGCCGGGACTCGTCCGGGTCGGGGAGCTGTCCGTCCTCCGTCGTGCGCCTGGCAAGTTCGTGGTGGATCTCCACGAAGATGCCCGAGGGCGACTCGAGCGGTGGCAGGTGGTGGACGACCTTCGCCCACGCCTCCGGATCTCCAGGTTTCAGCTCGTACTGCGTGAACCCATTCGCCCGGAGGACCCGGTTCGCGTCCATCACCTGCTCCGCGGGAACCAGAAGGTCGAGGTCGCGGAGTGGGCGCAAGCCGGGCTGTGGATAGGCGTGGTAGGCGAGGAAGGCTCCCTTGAGTGCGACGTACGGAATGCCGGCGTTCGCAAGAATACGGTGCACGCGCGGCAGTTCCCCCTGCAGCAGCATCGACCGAAGCGTGTACTCCTTGAAAGACTGCTTGAGGTAGTTCCTGACCGCCGCCGGGACCGGAAGGCCGGAACGCGCGCGGGAGAGTTGCCAGTGAAGGAGAGGCTCGAGTCGGTGTTGGCTCGCCGTCCGCAGGATCGCTGCCCAGCCCTCATCCCCAAGTGACCGGATGGCCTCCTCGTCGACAGGGCGCGAGGGCGAGACCAGGTCGAGAAGGAGGAGTTGAGGGGTTCGGGGCGGCGTGCTCATTCGTTCGATTCGACCCTGATGGAGATTTCTCGCTGCGCGGCCAGGCTCGAAGGTGGCGCAAGCGTACCCTCGTTGGCCAGCAGGGGTTGAGCAACGTGGATGTTGCTCAGGGATCGACGAGATTGCCCCCCCCGTCGGGGTAGCCGTCCCACGTCCTGCCGCCCCGCCCCCCATTGCTGCTGTGCCACCTCAAGTCAGCGTGCTATCAAAAAGGGGAGCATCACCAGAGAAGGGGTCCTTGGTGCGAACGAGCGAGCGACGACCGAAGGATGATGTGACGACTCCAGAGCCGAATGGCGGTGCTCGGCTCGGCAAGGCGAAACGGAGGTACGAGTCGCCCTTCATCGAGCGCAGCGAGGTTGCTCACGAGACGAAGGCCGGGTTGGGGGTGGGCCTGCACCGCTTGGCGCCCACCGGGTCTTGATCCACTTCTGGCTGCCGCGGATCAGTTGAGGTTCTCCCGCCATGTGCCGATGGAGCAACACCAGCGATGGGGTCCTTGATGCGAACGAGCGAGCGACGACCGAAGGATGATGTGACGACTCCAGAGCCGAATGGCGGTGCTCGGCTCGGCAAGGCGAAGCGGAGGTACGAGTCGCCATCCATTGAGCGCAGTGAGGTTGCTCACGAGACGAAGGCCGGGTTGCCGGTGGGCCTGGACCGCTTGCTGCCCTTCTGGCTGCCGCGGATCAGTTGAGGTTCTCCCGCCCTGGGCCCCTCTACTGGCCCGCCATGTGCCGGATGAGGAAGTCGACGGACCGGTCGATGGCCTCCTTCCCCCACGGCCGGTAGAAGCGGAAGATCTGTACCCGGTTCGCGACCTCGCCACACTGCCGTAGGTGGTCCGCGGCCCGCCCCATCGGGTGGACGAACCCGCCCCGGTAGGTGTGGTCCCGTACGAGGGCGATGGCCTTCCGCCCCCGTACGGGTTCGATGCGAACCAAGCCTCCGTCCGACCGCTCGAGCACGTACATGTGCCGGAGGGGGAGCGGATCGCGGAGCGGATCCCCGTCGAGACTCAGATGGAACTTCTCCTCCCGGGAGAGGTCGCGAGCGAGGAGTCGGCTGTCGAGACCAAAGTGGTCGAGGGCGTCCTGCCAGAGCTTCACGACCTGAAGGCCGGGCCAAAGGAGAACCTCGGCCTCCCGTGCGACGGCGAGGGCCACGTCGTCCGACAGGACGGTGAGCCCGCGTCGGCGGAGCGCCAGAACCAGCGTCGACTTTCCGGCCCCGGAGTCGCCGGCGAAGGCGTGTGCCAGACCGTCCTGGGCCACGGCGCTCGCGTGGAGGGGTAGGAGCCCACGCTGGTGCAGGAGCGCGCCAACGGCCATCCCGAGGAGGAGGCCGAGGATGTCGTCCGGGTGTGCGCCCTCCGCGGGATCGACGAGGATCCGGTTCCCGGACTCCACCCGGAAGCTCGCGACCCCCTCGACATGGAACTGGAAGAGATCCGGAGAGATCCACGCGACCGAGTTTCCTTCCCCCGTGCCGTCCGGCCCCGGTGGCAGCTTCCCGAGGAGAATCCGGACGTCGACCCCGTCACTCGACACAGCGGCGTTGAGACGCGGGCTCAACTCGAAGTCGGATTCGATCGTGAGGCCGAAGGCCTGGAATAGCTGCGGCATGCCGGGAAACCAGGAGAGTCAGAGGGGCGAGGCGAGGGGAAGCGCATGGTAGCATGGCGATCACTTCATGCCGCCGCTCACGCTCGACACGGTCGTCCGGAGGAACCCGAAGCAGATCGCCGCCGAGGCCGACGGCGAGGTACTCATGATGAACGTCGAGGCCGGCCAGTACTACGGGCTGAATGAGGTCGCGAGCTTCATCTGGACCCAGCTCGACCGGCCCCGGACCATCGGGGACCTCTGCGCCTCCATCCAGGAGGAGTTCGACGTCGACAGGGAGCGGTGCGTCGCCGACGCGCTCCGCTTCGTCGCCGTCATGGTCCAGGACGGGCTCGCCGAGACCGTTGAGCCCGGCGGCTTCACGGCGGGTTGATTCCGCATGCTCCTCCGCAAGGCCCGCAACTTCGCGCGGCAGCCTGCGTTCGTGCGGGCGTGGTTCCTACCTACATGGCTCCTGCTCGGGCTGAGCCGAGCGCTCGTGCTCGTGGTGCCCTTCCGGCGCTTCGCCCC
The DNA here is from genome assembly GCA_903904005.1 of uncultured Anaeromyxobacter sp. Classification (GTDB taxonomy): domain Bacteria; phylum Myxococcota; class Myxococcia; order Myxococcales; family Anaeromyxobacteraceae; genus CAIOAK01. The sequence goes on along the minus strand of CAIVAR010000068.1, from coordinate 11,843 downwards.
GTGGATGGGGGAGGCAGTAGGGGTCGCGCCCCGTGTCCCGCTCCTCGACGCGGAGGCGGAAGCGCGCGCGCGGCTCGTCGGGCAGGTGGTGCTCCTCGCAGCGGGTTACTCGCCGTGGGAGGCGAACTGCTTCGCCACGGCGCTCGCCGCACGCGTGCTCCTGGGGCTCCACCGGATCCCGTACGCACTCCACATGGGGGTCGCGAAGGACGCGGTAGACGGTGGTTCGATGAAGGCCCACGCCTGGGTCGTGGCCGGACGGGTGCGCGTGACGGGCGGGGAGGGGTTCGACCGGTACGTGGTGGTGGGGTGCTTCGTGGGGCCGGGGTCCGGGTGAGCGGCCGGCGGTCAGCCGGGCCATTCGACGCACGAACCCCCGCCAGGCTCAAGGGACGCCAGCAGGAATCCCATCCCGAGAAACCGGAGCAGGTTCGCCCTGGCCCCGTAGGCGACCGGAGTGGAGGCGAACCCGATGAACCGCGGGTTCTCGGCCGCGCCCGGCGCGGTCGCCAACGATGCCATGGCTCCGGTCGGCAGGCACTTTCACGCAACGAGAACTCCGCGGAGTCCGTGATCGCCTTCCCGCGGTTCCTCATGATCGTCTCCAGTCACGATGGCTGGGCAGATGGAAAGACCAAGCCAAGTCCTCTTGCCCTGGCGCTGGGGCGCCGTCACCGGAGGATGGGAGCCGGCGCGCGCGCCTGACCCGACGCGCGGTCAGCTCTCGCTGGGCCTTCGACGGTCGAGGAGGAACGCGGCGGCGAGGCAGGCGACGGCGAAGAGCGAGACCCAGCCCCAGGTGGCGCCCAGGCTCCGCGCGTACAGGTTCACGTCGCCGAGATCAGGGCCGAGGAGCGGTGCGAGGCGCGGGTAGGCCTCCGTGAAGGCGAGCCCCGCGAGGAGGCCGCCCGCCATCCCGGCGCCGGCGTCGAGGCTCCCCTCTCCGAGCGCCATGGGCATCGTTCCCGGGCAGTAGCCGAGGACCGCCATCCCGGCCCCGAAGAGAATCCCGCCGCCGACCACGCCGGCGACGATCAGCGGCTTCACGTTCAGCACGGCCCAGCCGAGCTGGAACTCGAGGAGGAAGAGGAGCGAGGAGACGCCCACCGCGACGAGGACGGTCTTCGGGGCCTCGAAGTCCTCCAGGAGGCCGAAGCCGACGACGCGGTCGAAGCGGGTGATGCCGACCCGCTGGATGAGGAGCGCCACGACGACGCCGGCGAGGAAGGCGACGATCATCGTGCGCCTCCATAGAACCATCGGGCCGTGACGACGAAGGAGAGGAGAACGAAGACCGCGAAGAGGAGGCTGCTCGCTGCGAGCTGCATCCCACCGGAGAGAACGTGGCCGCTCGAGCACCCACCGGCGAGCCGCGCTCCGAGCACGAGGACGAAACCGCCGGCGAAGGCCCACGCCAGTCGCCGTCCCCCTCCCGGCCCCCGTGTTCGCTCCCAAAGGGCCGGCACGGTCCGGAGGCGGAACGACCGGGTCACGAACGCCCCCAGGAGCCCGCCGACGAACCCGCCGGCTAGGAAGAGTAGCTCCCAGGCGCCGGCCACGTCGATCTCCCGGAAGTAGAGGGAGTCGCGGAGCCCGGCGAGGACCGCGGCGGCCCACGGATAGCCGGTGGACGCCCCGATAGGCCGGCCCGCGAGGTGCACGTTTGCGACGACGACGTTGAGGAGGCCGAGCGCGATGCCGGTCCACAGCCACCTCCGCGGCCGGCCGCTCCTCATCGCCCCACCCCGGGGACGTCACCCCGGTTCCCCGGCACCTCGACGGGCTCCGCGACGAAGTACACCTCCTCCAGGAAGGCGATGCCCTTTGCGAGGAGCGCTGGACCGATGAGGACCGGAGCCGCGACGTACGCCAGGATTTGTCGTGCTCGTCCCCGCACTTGTCGGGTGTTGTGACATTTTCACGGTATGCCCAGCAAGCACCTCGGAGGGACGGGGCGCATCCCATCGCGCGTGGAATTGCCGGGACGGACATCGACTCTGCGAGTCGATGAGGCGCTACCACTGAAGCGCACCCCCGGCCACTGACGTCTACCGCCTCCTCGCCAGCTTTCGGATCCTCTCGAGGTCGAGGTTCCCCTTCGCGAGCTGCTCCATGGCGGCCTTCACTGCGGGAGCGCGTCCCCGAACTTCGACGCGAAGTAGCTTCGGACGGCCGCCGGGACGACGGGCTTCTCCTTGTTGATGGCCCGGAGACCCAGGTCGGTCGGCCCCAAGCTCTCGGAGTCCCGCGCACTCGCGTGGGCTCAGGAGCGTTACCGCACCATCATCGCGGCTGGCGAGGCAAAGCGGGTCCAGCCGAAGGAGGTGAAGGTCGTCACCCCGACGGTCTCCGACTTCAAGGAAACCTACATCCGCCACAAGAAGAACCAGCGCCTGAAGGCGAGCACGGAGTACCAGCGGGAGAGCGTCATCAGGAACTGGATTGTCCCGACGCTGGGCGGCTACCGGCTCGATGAAATCGACCACGAGGGAATCGACCTCCTGAAGGAGGAGATGGGGGAGAAGTCCGCCAAGTACGTGAACAACGTGCTCGGCATCCTCTCCAACCTCGTCAGGACGGCGAAGCGCCTACGGGACATCAAGGAGATCCCAGTCGATACGTTCGGGCTCCTCAAGCTCGACCTGGGGCGCAGATCGTCTTGTCGTCCATCCATATCGCACCTGAGAGGTGCACGGCCGGCCCCATGAGGGTCCTGTGGGAAACGGCATCCAGGGGGTCAAATGATCGAGTACCCACGGATGGACGGCAGGCAGCGCCTGCCCGGGAGGTCTCACATGAAGTCACCATCGCGGCTTCCGGGTCCCGGGGCATGGAACGTCGCCGGCCGGGTGGTGGTGGGCGTCCTCCTGGCGGCCGTGGTGGCCAACTGCGACCAGCAGGGCGACCCGGCCAATCTCTACGTCGTCGAGAACTGCGTGGTTCCGCAGGACCAGATCGTGGCGCTGGCCGGAACCCTGTCGGCCGGGAGCCAGGCGGAGTGGAAGGCGGCGCGGGACGTGATCGTCCACACGCCCGGCGAGGAGGTCTTCGTCGGCGTCATCCACCCGGCCGCCGCGCTCTTCGAGAAGGCATTCTCGCTGGAAGGCGCGAGGCGGGAGCACGGTCAGTTCATCTGCCTGCTGAAGAGGAACGGCGCCCGGGTGTTTCGCCTCGTCGACGTCCTCCAGGCGGGCACCCTCGACGCCGACCGGCAGCCGGTCCAGGGGCCGGCGCTCACCCAGTTGCGGGAGTTCGCCGCCCGGTCGCTGACCTACGACGTCAGCGCCCTGCCGCCCGACCTGCAAGCGACCCAGGAGCCGTACCGCCAGGACACGCTCCGGTCCCTCCATCCGGACGAACTGGTCAAGATCATCCTGCAGCAGCCGGTCGTGAAGCTGCAGTCCACCTCGGGCCACAACACCGGCCTGACCGCCACCTACGTCCTCGATCCCGTGATGAACATGTACTTCATGCGGGACCAGGTGATCACCACGGCCAAGGGGCTCGTGGTCGGCCACTTCAACGCGCCTCAGCGCGAGGTGGAGACCCGGATCGCTAGGTTCGCGTACGCCAAGCTCGGCATCGTCCCGATCTTCGAGGTGTCCGGCGACGCCCGGCTGGAGGGTGGCGATTTCATCCCGGCCGGCGAAACCGCGTTCCAGGGTCAGGGGCTGCGGACCAACGCCCAGGCGGTGAGCCAGTTGCTCGAGGCGCAGGCCTACGGCACGCCGCGGGTGGTCGTGGTCAAGGACCCCTGGAAGAACCAGGTGGAGATGCACCTCGACACGTACTTCAACATCGTCGACGAGAGGCTGGCGGTCGTCGTCGCCGACCGCATCGACATCCGGGACGGCAGCGGCCATGTGGTGAGCCACGCCGACCCGCTCAAGCGGCTCACCGTCGACGTCTACGAACTCTCGTCCGCCGGTTACCAGAAGGTCGTCGCCGACGGCGACTTCCAGGCCTTCGTCGAGGACTCCCTCGGCTATCGGCTCATCCCCGTCTCTCCCGACGACCAGCTCCGGTACGGCCTCAACTTCCTCTCGGTCCGCGGCCGGAAGATCCTGGCCATCGACGGCGTGAGCGACGAATACAAGCAGAGGCTGGCCTCGGTCGGGGTGGACGCGACCTGGATGGACTTCCGCAACCTGACGTCGGGCTTCGGGGCGGCGCACTGCACCACGCAGGTGGTGGTGCGGAAGTAGCTCGCCCTTGCCTGGCGATGCACGCCGGGTGAATCAGAAGAGCTCGCCCAGCATGCAACGGGCGCTGCCGCCCCCGATGGCCTCGATGGTGGGGATGGCCAGCGGCAGGAGCCGGCCATGGTGCTCGAGGGATGCCCGCTGCTCCGGCGTGAAGTGATCGTACGCGGTCCGGGACATCACGATGACCGGGCCCCGCCCCGACTGGAGCTCGAGGATGTTGCCGGCCATCTTGCCCATCTGCGCCTGGGTGATGGGGATGACCTCCTTGCCCGAGCGCTTCAGCTGATCGACGACCGCGCGCCTCTCCTGCGGGTCACGGATGGAGTCGGCGCAAACCACGGCGAAGCGGCTGCCAACGCTCATCATCACGTTGGTGTGGTAGACGAGCGCGCCGCCGGCGTCGTAGCTGCGGAAGCGGACCGGCCGGTACTGCATCCGGCGCGCGAGCTCCTGCAGGACGGCGGGGTCGGTGCGGGGGGAGAGCGCCGCGTACGCGATCCGGTTGGCGCGATCGAGCACCATGCTGCCGGTCCCCTCCAGGAACAGCCCCTTCTCCTCGAACGGGCTGAGGTCGATCACCTCGTCCACCGGCAGGCCGTCGGCCGAGAGCCGGGCCTGCAGCTCGGCCAGGCGTCGTTCGAGGCGACGGTTGGGCGCCAGCATCGGGTACCCCACCAGCACCCGTGGTCCCCCCTCCAGGGAATGCAGGGAGAACCAGTTGTTGGGGAACACCGCGTCGGGCGTCTTCACGTCCGCCCGGCTCGCCATCCGGATCACGCGGATGCCTGCCTTGCGAAGCGCCTCCACGGCGGCGTCGAACTCGAGCATGGCCTTGGCTCGCGCGTCGGCCCCCTCGGCCGAGCGATCCTGGAACCGGTTGCTCCCGGCGGTCTCCGCGTTGAAGGCAAAGTCGTCGGGCGACACCATGAACACCGTCGAGGTCGTCTGCCGCTCCCCGAGGGGCGCCGGCACCGCGGGAGCGGCGTGGGCTCTGGCGAGGGCCGGCAGCGTGATGAGCAGCAGCCCGACGAGGAGCAGGCGCAGCGTCCGGGAGGGACTCGGCATGGCGGTACGACCTCCTGGGGACCGACCTTACCGCGATTCGCGCACCCTGGCTTGGTATCCTGTGACCTCTTGACCCGACCTGCCGCCCTCCTGCCGGCCCTCGCCGCGCTCCTCGTCGCGGACGCACCCTCGGCCGACCCGGCAGCCGAGGTCTCGAAGCCCACCTTCCGGATCCATGGATTCGCCCAGCTGCCCGACGGGCCCAGTTCGAGTTCGACCTCTTCGGCGTGGGCGTGCGCGCCGGACAGACCACCATCCGCCTGCGGCTCGCCTATGCCGAGTTCTGGCAGTTCCTGGCGGGGCAGACCTTCAGCCTCGTGATGGACGTCGACCTTCGCCCGTCGTCACGCTTGCTTGAATTCCGAATCCCTTCCCCAGGCTTCCCCACCCTGCCCCGGCCTTCTCCCAGCGTCCCGGAGACATACGGGAGACGGGACGGCATCGACGCCATCCGGGCTCGGATGTCAGGCCGTGGCGGTCGACCGCCTGCGAAGGGCCGCGCTCAGCGTCGGAAGGGAGTTGATTGCACCCCCGACCTTCCTCTCCGCCGTTCGCAGGTCATAGAGCGCCTGCAGGTTCAGCCAGAACTGCGGGCTGTTCCCGAAGAAGTGGCCCAGGCGCAGCGCCGTGTCGCCCGTGATGGAGCGCCGGCCATGCAGGATGGCCGTGACCCGGTTGGTCGGCACCCCGAGCTGGCGCCCGAGCTCGGCGGCGCTCATCCCCAGTTCTTCGAGCTGCTCGGCGAGATGCTCGCCGGGGTGAATCGCACTGCGCTTCATGTCTCACCTCTCAGTGATAGTCGACGATCTCGACGTCGGTCGGCCCCGGCGATCTGTCCGGCCACGCGAAACAGATCCGCCATTGGTCGTTGATCCTGATGCTGTACTGCCCCTTCCTGTCTCCCTTCATCGCCTCCAGACGGTTGCCGGGAAGGTCCAGGTCCCTGATCGCGGACGCTGCGTCCAGTTGGTCGAGCTTCATCTCGGCCTTCCGGTGAATCCCGTCGAACGCTTTGACACGCTTCCCTCCTGCAAAGGCGCGCGTCCGCTTGTCCCGGTAGCTGGCGATCACGGCAGGAGATTGTGCCGAATGTTACGCGTTACGTCAAGCGTAATTTACGCCTTCTGTGCGTATTCGGTCGGCCACGCCGTCAGCCGCCCACGGGTCGGCGGCCTGCATCGCCGCTACGCCTGGCGCCAGGCGGCGTAGACCGTTTCGGGCCCGAGGTTTCCCTCGGCCATCTCGACGAAGCTGCGGTAGAGCCGGTCCGCGCCCAGGCCCAGCGCCTTGCCCGTGGCCAGCGTGTGCTCGTGCGACCTGGAGAAGCAGCCCGCGGCGAGCATCCACGGACGGAACGTTCCGAACTGGATGAAGCTCACGCCCGCGCCGCGGCCCCCTGGGCCAGGTCGCCCCCCACCGCGCGCTTCATGATCGCCTCCTCGCTGGCGTCGGCGCGCGCCAGCTCGCCCACGATGGTCCCCTCGCGCATGACCAGGATGCGATCGCTCATGCCCAGCACCTCGGGCAGCTCCGACGAGATCATGATGATGCCCACGCCCCGCTTCGTGAGCTCGTTCATGATCTGGTAGATCTCGGACTTGCTCCCCACGTCGATGCCGCGGGTCGGCTCGTCCATGATCAGGATCCGGGTGTCGATGGCGAGCCAGCGCGAGATGATCACCTTCTGCTGGTTGCCGCCGCTCATGTTCAGGACGATGGAGCTGGCCCCCGGCGTCTTGATCCGGAGGTCCTGGATCAACTTCTGAACCAGGGCCTTCTCCTTGGCCCGCTGGATGAAGCCGGCCCTGCACAGCCCCTTGAGGGCCGCGATGGTGGTGTTGACGGTGACGTCCAGCTTCAGGAAGAGTCCGTGGGCCTTTCGGTCCTCGTTGACCAGCGCGATGCCCCGCCGGATGGCCTCCGTCGGGGAGCTGGCCCGGTAGGGCTTGCCCGAGATCCTCATCTCGCCGCCGTGGGCATCCGCGCCGAAGATGGCACGGACCACCTCGGTGCGCCCGGAGCCCGTGATCCCGGCGAACCCGAGGATCTCGCCGGCGCGGAGCTGGAAGCTCACGTCGTGGACCAGGCGGGCGCGGCGGAGGTTCTTCACCTCGAGGAGCACCTCGCCGGGCACCACCTCCCGCCTGGGGAAGACGTCCTCGAGGTCGCGACCGATTATCAGGCGGACCAGCTCGTCCATGGTCACGTCGGCGACGCGCCGCGTCCCGACGAAACGCCCGTCCTTGAGCACCGTGACCTCGTCGGCCAGCTCGAAGATCTCGCGCATGCGGTGGGAGATGTAGATGATGCCGATGCCCTCGGCCTGGAGCGAGCGGACCACCTGGAAGAGGCGCTCCAGGTCGCTCTCGCCCAGCACCGCCGAGGGCTCGTCCATGATGAGGATGCGGGTCTTGCGGTTGAGCGACTTGGAGATCTCCACCAGCTGCTGCTCGGCCACGGACAGGGTCGAGACGATGGCGTCGACGCTGATGGTCGCGCCGAGCCGGTCGAGGATCTCCCTCGACTTCTTCCTGACCGTCTCCCAGTCCACCAGCAGGCCCTTGGCCGGCAGGCGTCCGAGGAAGATGTTCTCGGCGACGGTGAGATCCTTGGCGAGGTTGGACTCCTGGTAGATGGTGGAGATGCCCAGATCCTGCGCATCCTGCGGGCTGCGGATGGTGACGGGCTGGCCCTCGAAGAAGATCTCGCCCTCGTCCTTGGTGTAGGCCCCGGACAGGATCTTGATGAGGGTCGACTTCCCGGCGCCGTTCTCGCCCAGGAGCGCCAGGACCTCGCCCTCGCGGACGGACAGGCTCACGCCCTGCAGCGCCTTGACGTCGGGGAACGACTTGCCGATGTCCTTCATCTCCAGGAGGACCTTGCCCTGGGGCGTGGCGGTGGTCGCGGTCATGCGGGCCTCCGGCACGCTACTTGGCCCGGTGAGAGAGGTAGTCGACCGACACCGCCAGGATCACCAGGATGCCGGTGATGAGGACCTGGTAGATGGAGCCGACGCCCATGAGCTGGAGCCCGTTGCGGAAGACGCCCACGATGAGGGCGCCCACCAGCGCGCCCATGATCTGGCCACGCCCGCCCAGGAGGCTCGTCCCGCCCAGCACGACCGCGGTGATGCTATCCAGGTTGCCGGTCTGGCCCGCCTGCGGGTCGCCGACGCCGGTGCGCGCCACCAGCAGCAGGCCGGCGATGCCGTAGCTGAGCGCGGCCATCGCATAGACGCCCACCAGGACGCGGCTGGTGCGGATGCCGGCGAGGCGTGCGGCCTCCGGGTTGTCGCCCACGGCGTAGACGGAGCGCCCGGCCCGCGTCGAGCCCAGCACCAGCCAGGCGATGGCGAACAGCACCAGCATGAGGATCGAGCCGTAGGTGATCTCGGTGCTCCCGATGGAGAAGGTGTTGCCGAAGAAGAGCAGCGAGTCCGGGACGCTGGTGATGGTGGCGGTGGTGTAGATGCGGACCAGGGCGTAGGCGATGTTGAACGTCCCCAGCGTGACGATGAAGGGGGGGAGCCCGATGGCGGTCGTCAGCCAGCCGTTGAGCACGCCGAAGGCCACGCACACGGCCAGCCCGAGGACCACGGCGAGGAAGGGGTGCACGCCCGAGTTGGCGATGAGGCCGGTGGTGAGCACCGAGGACAGCGCCATGATCATGCCGTTGGAGAGGTCGATGCCCCCGGTCAGGATGACCAGCTCCTGGCCGATGGCCAGCGTGCCGACCACCATGACCTGCTGCAGGATCAGCGAGAAGTTGGCGCCGGACAGGAACCGGTCGGTCTGCGTGGCGAAGAAGATGCACGCCAGGATCAGCGCCGCCACGGGGCCGAGGATGGGCGCTCCCCGCAGGAGGTCGATGATCCGGGAGTGGCGCGGCGCGGCGGCGGTGGGGGCTGCGGTCACGGAGCTCTCCCGGTCGGGCGAGGTGAGGCGAGCCTACTTCTTGCCCCAGCAGCTGGCCGTGCCGAACTTGCTGTCCTTGCTGGCCACGCCCGCCTGGGGCCTGTCGGTGATGAGCGTGACGCCGGTGTCGACGTAGCCGCTGGCCTTCTTGCCGGTCTTGGCGTAGTTCACCACCGCCTCGACTCCCATGGTCGCCATCTTGAGCGGGTACTGCTGCGAGGTGGCGGCGATCTTGCCATCCACCACGCCCTGCACGCCCCGGCAGCCGCCGTCCACGCTCACGATGACGATCTGCTTGTCCTTGCCGGCGGCCTTGATGGCCGTGAAGGCGCCGAACGCGGCGGGCTCGTTGATGGTGTAGACGAGGTTGATGTCGGGGTTCTTGCTGAGGCAGTTCTCCATGGCCGCCTGCCCCTCGGCCTGGTTGCCGTGGGTGTCCTGGCTGCAGACCACCTGGGGCGCGGTCACCAGGTCGGACGAGTTCGGATCGGCCTTGGCGACGCCGAAGCCCTGCAGGAAGCCGTTGTGGCGCTGGGCCCCGACGGTGATGCCGGGCTGCAGGTCGAGCGTGGCGATGACCGGCTTCTTGCCAGCCATGGCGCCCTTGGCCCACTGCCCGATGAGCAGGCCGGCGTCGAAGTTGTTGGTCGCGAAGAGCGCGTCCACGGCGGAGACCGGCTCGGTCGCGGTGTCGAGGGCGATGACCAGCACGCCCTTCTTCCGGGCCTTCTGGATCGAGGGCACGATGGCCTTGGTGTCGCTCGGCGTGATGAGAATGCCCTTGGCGCCGGCGTTGATCATGTTCTCCATGGCCGTCACCTGGCCCTCGTTGTCGCCGTCCTTGGCGCCGGCGCCGGTGAGCAACTTGGCGCCGAGCTTGGTCGACTCGCTGGCGGCGCCCTCCTTCATCTTCACGAAGAACGGGTTGGTCTCGGTCTTGGTGATGAGGCCGATGACGATGGGATCCGCGGCGGCGGCCGGGCTGGCCGCCAGGGCGATGAGGGTGAGGACGGGCAGGGCGAGCTTCAGGAACACGGGACGTCCAGGTTGGGGTGAGTCACGACGTACGGAGCTGCGGGAACGAACGGGTGGCGCGCCAGGCGCGACGGATGAGCGGGCTCGCGATCAGGACACCTACTCTCCGACGTTCCGGGTCCTGGGACGGGGCCGCCGATGGGCCTCGCCCCGAATGGGTTGCACGGCTCCGCTCCCGCCCGCGGGCAGGCCTGGGGCCCGGGCAAGGTTCTGGGACGGCTGTCCCTGGCCAAAACTCCGTCCGCTCCGACATCATTCACGATCTCGCCCAGCGCCTGGACCCTCCCCGGCTCGATGCTCCGCCTCCTCGTAGCCCTCCTGCAGACGCTCTTCTCGGCCATGCGCTCTCGCCGCCACTTGGTGATCGAGAACCTTGCCCTCCGCCAACAGCTCGCCATCGTGGCGGGCCGGAGGCACCCCGACATCCGACCCTCGGACCGGGTCCTCTGGATCCTGCTGCGCCGATCTTGGAGCCGATGGGCCGAGGTCCTGAGCAAGGAGTGACCGCTCCGCTACTTCCTCCCGCAGCCCGCCGCGCCCTTCGACCTGTTCGCCGACTTCGTCATCCACTGCATGTTCCCAGGCGTGTCTGACCCACCACACGCCAGCGGGTTTCGGTGATCAACTTCGTACCCCGGACACGCGCCGAAACGTCGAACATTCTGGGCTTGGCGCTTCGCCTGCCTCCGCGGTCTCGGCGAACGGCTCCCCGCGCTTCCTGACGATCGTCTCCATCGAGAGGTACCTGACCACCGGCGAGCACGGCCTCGAACACGAGCCCGCCGCCACCGGACCGGCACCGCACTCCCGCTATCCGCAGGCAGCCTGAACCTTGCCCCGCATCGTCCGCCCACGGCCTCCCCCGCTCGACCCCGTCACCCTCGCCTACCTTCGCATCTTCATCACGAAGGCGTTCATGTGTCCGGTGTTCCCCGGCCATGTCTGGGCCGGGTTCTGCAGCGGGAAGTTCGTGGAGTAGGTGAGCCCGGAGAGGGCCACGCCCCCTGAGGGGTCGACTGCCAACCCGTAGCTCCGGTCGCTCATCAGGCCACCGATGAAGGTGGAGTAACGCAGCGTGGACCCGTCCGCGCTGACCTGCATGTGGAGGACGTCGGTCGTCCCCTGGTTGGCGATGAAGAGCGCGTCTGCAGTGACCGGTGTCGCCTGCGGAGCCTGCTGGGGCGCGCTGGAGTACTGGTACGGGATCCCCTGGGCCGAGGTCTCCCCGGCGACGTAGCTCACGCCGGCCGCGTCCACGGCCACGCCGGTGCAGAACCCGCCGCCGGTCCCCGTGGTGGAACCGCCCCCCAGGAACGTGGAGTAGACGAGCGACGCCGGGCCCACGAGCGTCGGGTCCAGTTTCACGAGGAAGGGCTCGTCGTTCGAGGCGCCCACCCCGAGATAAGGGGCGCTGTTGTAGATGGACGGGTGTGACGAGTCGAGCATGGGGAAGGTGGCCGACTGCGTACGGCCCGTCAAAAAGAGGGTCTTCGCGGATCAGTGTGGGTCCTTTTCCGCACTGCGAGTCAAAGGAGGAAGGAAAGCGGCTACGATCTTGAGCTTGAGGTAGTCCTCGTCGCGGTAGCCGTAGGCGCGGCGCTGGAGGACACGGATCTTGTTGTTG
>CAIVAR010000067.1 GCA_903904005.1 uncultured Anaeromyxobacter sp. | reverse complement strand
GTCCTCGAAGGTGTGCTTCGACTCGAGTCGCCGCAGCTGCTCCCGGGCGGTGGCCAGCTCCTCCGAGAGACGCCGGATCTCCGAGACGTCGTGGATGACGCCCACGCTTCCCCGAAGCTCGCCGGCCACCAGCAGCGGCGCGGCGTTCACCACCACCTCCTTCTGGTGGGGACCGACCTGCAGCCGCGCCCCGCGGATGGGCTTGCGGGTGCGCAGCACCCGGAGGTGGACGCTCTCCCCGTGGCGGATGTCGACCGTCACCGGGCGGTGGAGCACGGCCTCCTCGGACAGCCCCATGAGCTGCGTGTAGGCCGGGTTCACGAGCACCGTGTTGCCGTGCTCGTCGGCCACCGAGATGGCCTCCTGCGAGCAGCGGATGATGGCCTCGGAGAGCTCGCGCAGGTCCTGCAGCGTGCGGACCCGCGCGGCCAGCTCCTGTACCTCGCCGACGTCGCGGAAGATGGCGACCGCCCCCTCCACGGTACCGTCGGGGTCGCGGACGACCATGCGGCTCGTGAGGATGGTGGTGGCGCCCACCTCCTGCCGCTGGTTCAGCTCGTCCTGGCCGGACGACAGGACATCCGGGAGTCGGGTGTTCATCACCACGTCCCGCACCGGGCGCCCGAGCGCCTCCTTCACCGGGCAGCCGACGATGGCCGCCGCCTGCTGGTTGAAGAGGACGATCCGTCCGGAGGTGTCGACCGCGATGAGCCCCTCGATGATGGAGTCGAGGATGGCGGCGACCTGCCGCATCGACATGCTGGGTGCGATGGCCATGACCCCTCCGGTCCGAAGACCATGAAAGATTTAGCATGAAAGGATTGGCAGTGAAGCAAGGATACCTTCAGCATGGCCCCGGCACTTCCTTGAGCCGGGACAAGCGGTTGGGGGTGGCCCGGTCGTTGCTGTTCAGGGGAGGATGGCAGCCGGAAGGGAGGGTGCGGTGGGCGTGACGGAGACCGGTCGGGCATCCATCCCGGAGGAGATCCCCCTTCCGCTCGAGGTGCGCGTCCACGGCCGGGGCGGGCAGGGCGGGGTCACCTGCGCCAAGCTCATCGCCACCATCTACGCGGAGCAGGGGCTCCACGTGCAGACCTTCGGCGACTACGGGTCGGAGCGGACCGGGGCGCCCATTCGCGCCTTCGCCCGGGTCGACACGGTCCCCATCCGCAACCACAACAAGGTCTACCGCCCGCACCACCTCGTGGTCCTCGACGCGGCCCTGCTCGGGGACGACGTGCTCGACGGGGCCGAGCCGGGTGCGGTGGTCCTGCTCAACACCGCCCGGGGGCTCGAGCCCTTCGCCGACCGGCACGGCCGGTTCCGCTTCGCGGCGGTGGACGCCACGGCCATCGCGCGGCGCCACGGCATCGGGACGAGCGCGGTGGTCATCATCAACACCACCCTCGCCGGCGCCTACGCCCGGGCCATGGGGCTCCCCTGGGAAGCGGTCGAGCGGGCCTTCGCCGTGCAGGGGCTCGCCCGCGACCTCCCCGCGGCGCGGGAGGCCTGGGACGCCGTGGTCTCCCGTGCGGCCGACGAGGGGGAGGCCGCGCCGGTCCGGCGTGCCGTGCCGGCGCCGAACGTGATCGGGATCGCCGAGCACGTCGAGGACCTGCCCAACCCGCTCCGGACCGGCTCCTGGCGCACGCAGATGCCGCTCTACCTCTCCCACGCCGCCCCCTGCAACGCCGGCTGCCCGGCGGGAAACGACGTGGTGGGCTTCGTCCAGGCGCTCGCCACCGGCGGCGTCGAGGCGGCGGCCCGCGTGCTCTTCCGCACCCAGCCGCTGCCCTCGGTGTGCGGGCGGGTCTGCCCGGCGCCCTGCATGTCGGCTTGCAACCGGGGCGCCTACGACGGGGCCGTCCACATCCGCGGCCTGGAGCGCTGGATCGGCGACCACGTCGACGCCGAGGGGGTCCGCCCGCCGCGCGCCGCCAATCCCCGCCGCGTGGCCGTGGTGGGAAGCGGCCCGGCCGGGCTGGGTGCGGCCTTCGCGCTCGCCAGCCTGGGGCACGACGTCGAGATCTTCGAGGGGGAGAGCTGCCTCGGGGGCGTCCTGCGCACCGGCATCCCGGCCTACCGCCTTCCCGAGGAGGTGCTCGACCGGGACATCGGGCGCATCCTCGCACTCGGGGTGACGGCCCGCACCGGCACCTTCCTCGACGCCGCGGCCATCGCCGACCTCGCCGCCACCCGCGACGCCGTCATCGTCGCCGCCGGGCTGCAGCGCCTCACCGGGCTCGAGGCGCCGGGGGTCTTGCTGCCGGGCGTGCTCCAGGGGATCCGCTTCCTCGACGACGTGAAGCGGGGGGCGGCGCCGCGCCTGGCTGGCCACGTGGTCGTCGCCGGGGGCGGCAACACGGCCGTCGACTGCGCCCGGACCGCGCTGCGGCTCGGGGCCGCGTCGGTGACCATCGCCTACCGGCGCGGGCGCAAGGAGATGCCCGCCATCGGCCCCGAGGTCGACGAGGCGGTGGCCGAGGGGGTGAAGCTCGCCCTGCACCGGCAGCCGGTCCGCGTCCTCGGCGAGGGGAGGGTGCAGTCTCTGGAGCTCGCCGAGGTGGAACTCGGAGAGCCGGACGCGAGCGGCCGGCGCCGTCCGGTGGTGACCGGCCGGACGGCCGCCATCCCCTGCGATGCGCTCCTGCTCGCGCTCGGCCAGGCGGCCGACCTCTCCATCGTGCCAGCGCTGCCCAACCTGTTCACCGCTGGTGACATGGCGACCGGCGACGGCACGGTGACCCACGCGCTCGGGAGCGGGCGACGGGCCGCGGCCCGGGTCCTCGCGTCGCTCGACGGCGAGCCCGATCCGGTCCTGCCTCGTCCCGATCTCGATTCGCTCGTCGCCCCGGCCCACGTCCGCTTCAGCCACTTCCACGTCGAGCCGCCCCACGCCGAACGCCACCGCATCGGCGCCCACGCCCTGGGTTTCGACGAGGTGAATCGCGGCCTCGACGGACCGTCGGAGGCCTCCCGCTGCTTCTCCTGCGGCGCCTGCACGCACTGCGACACCTGCATGCTGTACTGTCCGGAGGGGGTCATCCACCGGGTCGGGCAGGGCTACCGGGTCGACGAGGCCTTCTGCAAGGGGTGCGGGATGTGCGTGGCCGAGTGCCCGCGGCGCGCCATGGCGATGGTCCAGGAGGCCTCGGCGAGGTGAGCCCATGAGCGGACAGCTCCTCAGCGCCAACCACGCCGCCGCCATCGGGGCCGCCCTGGCCGGGCGCGCCAACCGGACCGGGCGCGGCTTCGTCTCCGGCGTCTACCCCATCACCCCCTCGACCGAGTGCATGGAGCTCCTCTGCAACCAGGAGATCGAGAAGGGGCACGTGGTCCGGGTGGAGAGCGAGCACAGCGCCATGGCGGTGTGCATCGGCGGGGCGGCCGGCGGGGCCCGCACCTTCACCACCTCCTCGTCGAACGGCCTCGCCTTCATGGCGGAGAACGTCGTCGCGGCGGCGCTGCTCCGCCTCCCGGTGGTGATGGTGGCGGCCAACCGGACGCTCGGCCCGCCCTGGAACATCTGGGCCGATCACGGCGACACGCTCATGCTCCGCGACACCGGCTGGATCCAGATGTACTGCGCCGACAACCAGGAGGTCCTCGACACGGTGCTCTGCGCCTTCCGGCTGGCCGAGGACCGGCGCATCCTCCTGCCGGCGCTGGTCTGCCAGGAGGCCTTCGTGCTCTCCCACACCATGGCCCGGACCCACGTGCCCACCCAGGACGAGGTCGACCGGTTCCTCCCGCCGCTCGACCTGCCCGGCCGGCTCGTCGGGACGGCCCGCATCGTCGGCGGCCTCACCGTGCCCCAGACCACCGAGGTCCACCGCGCCCAGCACCACCAGGCGATGGGGCGCTTCTTCGAGGTCTACCGGGAGGTCCAGGACGCGTTCGAGGCGGTCTTCGGCCGGCGTCCCGCCGACCCGGTGGTCCCGTACCGGGCCGACGACGCCGACGTCCTCGTGGTCTCCATGGGCACCATCGGCTCCACGGTGGAGCGGGCCGTCGACGTCGCCCGCGAGAAGGGGATCCGGCTGGGCGCGCTGCGGGTCCGCACCTTCCGCCCCTTCCCGGCGGAGCTCCTCGCCGCCGCGTTCCGCGGGCGACCCCGCATCGCCGTCATCGACCGGAACGTCAGCCTGGGCTTCGGGGGCGTGCTCTGGGGGGAGGCCCGCGGGCTGGCCGACCCGGGAGCGGTGGTGCAGGGCTACATGATCGGGATCGGGGGCGGCGACGTCCGGCCCGAGCACGTGCTGGCCCTCGCCGAGGACGTCGCGTCGCGGCAGGCCGCCGGGGCCCCGGTGCTGATGGAGGCGGGCGCATGAGCGAGTCGGTGCTGGCGACCCTGGAGGGGACGGGCGGCCCGGCGGAGCCGCTGCTCCGTCCCGGCAACGGCAACTGCGGCGGCTGCGGCATGTCGACGGCGCTCCAGTTCCTGGGGCGGGCCCGGGAGGCGCGGAGCATCGAGCTCGTCATCCCGGCCTCCTGCGCCGCGGTGGCCGTCGGTCCGTTCCCGTACTCGGCGCTGGGCGTCCCCACCATCCTCACCACCTTCGGCTCGGCGGCGGCGGTGGCCACCGGCCTCTCCCACGCGGCGCGCCTGAACGGCGAGGGGACGCGGGTGGTCTGCTGGGCCGGCGACGGCGGGACCTACGACATCGGCATGGCGAGCCTCTCCGGCGCGGCCGAGCGGAACGAGGACATCCTCTACGTCTGCTACGACAACGAGATCTACGGCAACACCGGGGGTCAACGCTCGTCGGCCACGCCCCATGGCGCCGCCACCTCCAACACGCTGCGGGGCAAGGTCGAGCAGAAGAAGGACATCCTCGGGATCATGGCGGCCCACCGCATCCCCTACGCCGCCTCCGTGTCGCTCGCCCACCCGGAGGACGCCATCCGCAAGATGCGGCGCGCCCTCGACATGAAGGGCTTCCGATTCCTGCACGTCCTCGCCCCCTGCCCGACCGGGTGGAAGTCGGAGCCGGCGCTGGGCATCGAACTGGTCCGGCTCGCCGTCCGGTCCGGGCTCTTCCCGGTGGTCGAGGTGATCGACGGGCGCAGGACCACCATCAACGTGGAGCCCGACTTCGCCGAGGAGGCGCTCGAGCTCTACCTCTCGCTGCAGCGCCGCTTCCAGAAGTCGGAGATCGACGCGGCCGCCCTCCGGCCGGCCATCGATCGCCACTGGCGCGACCTGCGCGCCCGCAGCGGCCGGATCGTCCCGGCCGACCGGGAAGGGTAGCATCGGGCCCTCGAGCCCGGAGGACGCCATGCAGACCGACATCGGGGTGCGGATCCGGAAGATGCGCGAGGCCCAGGACCTGGGGCGGGAGGACGTCTGCCGCATGGCCGGCCTCTCGCTCGACCGGCTGGTGGCCTTCGAGGAGGGGACCGAGGTCCCCTCCATCGGCGTGGTCATCAAGCTCTCCCGGGTGCTGGGGTCGAAGATGGGCGGCCTGCTCCACGGCGGCGCCTTCGCCTCGGAGGAACTCACGGTGAGCCGGGCCAGCGACCACCTCCCCGGCTTCGAGCAGGGCGAGACCGAGCAGGGCTACACCTACCGCTGCCTGACGCGCCCGGGGACCCCCGGTCACGACATGGAGCCCTTCCTGCTCACCTTCGACCCGGCGGTGGACGACGCCCGCCCGCTGGCCCACGACGGACAGGAGTTCGTCTACGTCCTGGAGGGCTCGATCGAGCTCACCTACGACGGGAAGCGGACCGTGCTCGCTCCCGGCGACGGCGCCTACCTCGACGCGCGCCGGCCGCACCTCTTCCGCGGCCTGGGCGCGACCCCGTCGCGGATGGTGGCGGTGGTCACGTCCGGCGCGTAGGGTCCGCGGCCGGGAGCACCCCTACGGCTCGAAATAGGTGTAGTCCTTGCCCTGGAAGTTCCGGAAAACCCACTTCTTCCCCTCGTGCCGGATCACGTAGTCCGGATTCACCGGGATCTTGCCGCCGCCGTCGGGCGCGTCGACCACGAAGTGGGGCACGGCGAGCCCGCTCGTGAAGCCGCGCAGCGACCGGATGATCTTCCGGCCCGCCTCCACCGTGGTGCGGAAGTGGCTGATGCCCTTCGCCAGATCGCACTGGTAGATGTAGTAGGGGCGGATCCGCATGAGCAGCAGCTTGTGGTTCAGCTCCATCACCGTCTTCGGGTCGTCGTTGACGCCCTTGAGCAGCACCATCTGGTTCCCCAGCGCGCAGCCGCCGTCGGCCAGCTTCCGTGCCGCCTCGAAGGCCTCGGCGGTGCACTCCTTGGGGTGGTTGAAGTGGGTGTTGACGAACACCGGCTGGTGCTTGCGGAGCATGCGGACGAAGTCGTCGGTCACGCGCTGGGGCAGGGTGACGATGTTCCGGGTGCCCAGGCGGAAGATCTCGACGTGGGGGATGGCCCGCAGCCGCCCCAGGATGTAGTCGAGCCGGTCGTCGGAGAGGGAGAGCGGATCCCCGCCGGAGATGACCACGTCGCGGATCTCCTTGTGGAGCGCGATGTAGTCCAGGCCGTCCTCGACCTGCTTCTTCGCCGCCGCCGACGAGGGATCGGCGACCTTGCGCTTGCGGGTGCAGTGGCGGCAGTACACCGGGCAGTTGTGCGTGATGTAGAAGAGGACGCGGTCGGGGTAGCGGTGGGTGATGCCGGGAACCGGCATGTCCCGCTCCTCGGCGAGCGGATCCTCCAGGTCGGCCGCGGCCAGGATGGTCTCCCCCATGGTCGGGACCGACTGGAGACGGATGGGGCAGTGGGGGTCCTCCGGGTCCATCAGCGCCGCGTAGTAGGGCGTGATGCCCATGTGGAAGTCCTTCTCGGTCTCCACGGCGGCCCGGCGCTCGTCGTCGGTGAGCCGGATCACCTTGTCGAGCTGGTCGACCCGGGTGATGCGCTCCCGCTGCTGCCAGTGCCAGTCGTTCCACTGTGCGTCCGGGACATCCTTCCAGGCGGCGCGCGGGCCGACCGGGAATCGTCCCGTGATTCCGGGCACCGGGCGCGGGTCCCCCGCCGGGGTCTCGTCCTGCATCATCGGAAGGGTCGCCATGGGCGGGATGATAAGCGGCGCGCGGGCGGTTCGCAGGCGGTTCGCAGGTTTGACTTCGCTCCGGAGGGCCGGTTAGCTTCCGCCCGCCGCGAGACCGGCGCCCCCATGAACGAGACCTGGCACCCCCTGCCCAGCGCGGCCCACGCGGACTGGGGCGACTGGCGCTGGCAGCAGCGGAACATGCTGCGCAGCGCGGCCGATCTGGAGGCCATCCTCGAGCTGACCGACGAGGAGCGGCGCGGTCTCGCCGGAGCCGCCGGCCGCTTCCGGGTGGGCGTGACCCCCTACTACGCCTCGCTCATGGACCCGCACCACCCGCACTGCCCGGTGCGGATGCAGGTCGTGCCGGTGGCCGCCGAGATCGATCCGGTCGAGGGGGACCTGCGCGACCCGCTCGGAGAGGACGGTCGCCGCCCGGTCCGTTCGATCGTGCACAAGTACCCCGACCGGGCGCTCCTGCTCGCCGCCGACCACTGCGCCGTCTACTGCCGCCACTGCACCCGGCGGCGCATCACCGGGGGTGAGGAGGGGGCCTTCGACCGCGACTCGGCCGCCGAGGGGATCGCCTGGATCCGCTCCCACCCCGCCATCCGCGACGTGATCGTCTCGGGCGGCGACCCGCTCGCCCTCTCCGACGAGCGGATCGGCTGGATCCTGGAGGAGCTGCGGGCCATCCCCCACGTGCAGGTGCTCCGGCTCGCCACCCGCGCACCGGTGGTGAACCCGATGCGGATCACCGACGCACTCGCCACCCGGCTGCGCCGCCTGGCCCCGCTCTTCGTCGTCACCCACTTCAACCACCCCAGGGAGTGCACCGCCGAGGCCCGGGAGGCCTGCGAGCGGCTCGTCGACCGGGGCGTCCCGGTCGAGAACCAGACCGTGCTGCTGCGACGGGTGAACTCCTCGGCGCGGACCCTCGCCGACCTGAACCACCGGCTCCTCTCCTGGCGGGTGCGCCCCTACTACCTGCACCAGGGCGACCTGGCCGAGGGCACCGGACATCTGAGAACGCCCCTCGCCAGCGGGCTCGAGATCCTGGAGGCGCTGCGCGGCCACACGAGCGGTCTCGCGGTCCCCCACCTCGCCGTCGACCTGCCCGGTGGTGCCGGGAAGATCACGCTCCAGCCCGGCTGGTTGCTCGGCCCCGGGGACCCGGACGTCCCCCCGGCGGTGCCGACCGGCCTGGCCGCCGCGCCGGGAAGGGCACGGGGACACTGGCTGCGAAGCTGGAAGGGCAAGCCGGTCTTCTACCCGGAGCCCCGTGAGACCGATTGCGCCTGCCCGTACGACGAGGTCTTCTACGGCGACCAGGCGGCACGCAGGCAGGGAGGCAACGGGTGATAGCCAGGATCATCGAAGTGCTCGCCGTCTTCACCACGTCGGTGATCTCGGCCATGGGCTACGGCGGCGTCGTCCTCCTCATGGGGATCGAGAGCGCCTGCATCCCGCTTCCCTCCGAGATCATCATGCCGTTCGCCGGGTACCTCGTGTACCAGGGGCAGTTCACCCTGCTCGGCGCCGGCTTCTGGGGCGCGGTGGGCTGCGTGGTCGGCTCCATCCCGGCCTACTACCTCGGGATGTACGGGGGGCGCCCCGTCATCGAGAAGTACGGGAAGTACGTGCTGCTCTCCCACCACGAGCTCGACCTCGCCGACCGGCTCTTCGCCAAACACGGGGCGGCGGTGGTCTTCTGGGCCCGGCTCCTCCCGGTCATCCGCACCTTCATCGCCTTCCCGGCCGGCGTGGCGCGGATGAACATGACGAAGTTCCTCGTCTACACCTTCGTCGGCTCGTTCCCCTGGTGCCTGGGGCTCGCCTGGGTGGGACTGAAGCTCGGCGAGAAGTGGAACAGCGACCCGACGCTCAAGGCCGCCTTCCACCGCTTCGACCTCGCCATCGGGATCGCCATCCTCCTCGCGGTGGTGGCCTTCGTCTGGCACAAGCTCCACTCGGCGCGCCGCCCCGGCGCGACCCCGTAGGGCGGCCGGCGATGGCGGGACGCGGCGCCTCCTTCCTGCTCGCCGCGGCGCTCCTCGCCCCGGGGGTGGCCCGCGCCGTCGAGGTGGTGCGCATCTCGGTGCTCGCGTCGGCGGCCGAGGTGGAGGTGTCCGGGGCGGGGCTCTCGGTGGAGTCGCTGCGCGACGGGGCCGAGCCGCAGGCCGTCCCGGGAGGCCGCGCGCGGGTCCGGCTCGAGGGGGAGCAGCTCTCCATCGACGGCAGGCCGGCGGACGGGGCCGGGCTGCTTTTCACCGCCCGTGGATCGATCCGCGTCGCCGGCCGCGATCTCTCCGGGGAGGTGGAGGTCCGCCGGGCGCCGGGTGGCCTGTCGGTCATCGACGTGCTCCCGCTCGAGGAGTACGTGGCGGCCGTGGTCGGCGGGGAGATGCCGCCCTCCTTCCCGCCCGAGGCGCTCAAGGCCCAGGCCGTCGCGGCCCGGACCTTCGCGGTGGGAAAGAAGCTCGAGGCCCGCGATCAGGCGCTCGACTTCGACCTCGGCTCCACCGTGCTCGACCAGGTCTACCCGGGCGCCGGAAGGGCCGATCCACGGGCCCGGGCCGCCGCGGCTGCCACCGCCGGCGAGATCCTGGTGAAGGACCGCCGGCCCATCGAGGCCTACTTCCACTCCACCTGCGGCGGGCGCACCGAGCGGGGCGCCGACGCGCTCGGGCGGGATCTCCCGTACCTGCCGTCGGTCACCTGCGATCGCTGCCAGGGATCGAGCTCGTACCGGTGGACGCTGCGCCTCCCGGCCGCCGAGCTGGGGCGGCTGGCCGGGTTGCCCGGCGACGCCACCCGGTTCGCAGTGGTCCGGGCGACCTCCACGGGGAGGGCAGCCCGCATCCTCGTGGAGGGCAAGGGGGGAAAGGTGGTGCTCGACGGCGTCGACTTCCGCCGCCGGCTCGGCTACGACCGGCTGCCGTCCCTCGCCTTCACCGTCAAGGCCACCAAGGGGGCCTTCGAGCTGAACGGGAAGGGACGGGGGCACGGCGCCGGGATGTGCCAGTGGGGCGCCGCCGGCTGGGCGAAGGCCGGCCAGGGGCACGCCGCCATCCTGGCGCGCTACTACCCCGGCGCGGAGCTCATCCGGCTGTACTGATCGGGCCAGCGCATGGACGTCTCCGACCTCGACTTCGCGCTCCCCGAGGAGCTCATCGCCCAGGCACCGGTCGAGCCACGCGACGCCTCGCGCCTGCTCCACCTCCCGGTCCGGGGCGGCCCTGCCCGCCACCTGCCCTTCTCGTCGCTCCCCGACCTGCTCTCCGAGGGGGACCTCCTCGTCCTGAACGATAGCCGCGTCATCCCGGCCCGCCTTCTCGGTCGGAAGGAGAGCGGAGGGCGGGTCGAGGTGCTCCTCGTCGAGCCGACCCCCGCTTTCCCTGGCACCGCACCCGGGGAGCCGGCCCGATGGATCGCGATGGCCCAGGCGTCGAAGCCCATCCGCGTCGGGACCCGGGTCGACTTCGACGGGCTGCAGGCCGAGGTGACGCGGGTGGACGGCGAGGGCTTCTACGAGGTCCGCTTCGACCGCGACGAGCAGCGGCTCGGCGAGGCGCTGGAGCGGGTGGGGCGGCTGCCGCTTCCGCCCTACATCCGCCGCGAGCCGGATGCGGGAGACCGGGAGCGATACCAGACGGTGATCGCACGGGCTCCCGGGAGCGTGGCCGCCCCCACCGCCGGGCTCCACTTCACGCCCGGCCTGCTGGCGCGCCTCGAGGCCCGCGGCGTCCAGCGCGCCACCGTCACTCTCCACGTGGGACCAGGGACCTTCCTCCCGGTGCGCGCGGCGCGTCTCGAGGAGCACCGGATGCACGCCGAGAGGTACGAGGTGTCCGCGGAGACCGCCCGCGCCTTTGCCGCAGCGCGTCGTGACGGGCGCCGGGTGATCGCCGTCGGCACGACCGCGGTCCGGACGCTGGAAAGCGCATTTACACCGGAGGGGCTGCGCGTCGGGCCTGGGCGCACCGACATCTTCATCCTGCCCGGTTACAGGTTCCGTGCCGTCGACGGGCTGGTGACCAACTTCCACCTTCCCCGGTCCACACTGCTCGCGCTGGTCTGCGCGCTCGGTGGCGTCGAACGGGTGCTGGGGGCCTACCGGGAGGCCGTGGAGCTGGGCTATCGTTTCTTCAGCTACGGCGACGCGATGGCGATCCTCTGAGAATAGATCAGTCCGAGGTGTGGGGTCACCGTTGTCTTGTTAGATGGAGGGCTACCTCCGACACCGATGAACAGCATCGCCCTCAACCTCGAGCCGCAGCAATTCCTGGCCGGATGGCGTCCGGAGGCCGGGGCCCTGTTCCTGCCGGCCCTGTCCGAGTCGCGCGTCGGCGAGCAGGTGGTGGCCCGCATCGGGCTCTTCGGACAGCCAGTTCGCGCCACGGTCTACGGCAAGGTGACCATGGTGCGCCGGATCGGGCGCCCGTCGCTGCCGCCCGGCGTCGAGATCCACCTCGACCGCGCAAGCGTCCCCGCGGCCCGGTACCTCGCGTCCGTCGCCGGGGGCGAGCCGGTGACCTTCAGGGTGCGCGCGCCCCGGTTCGCCCTCGAGCGCGCCGTCGTCGTCTCGACCCGCGGCACCCAGGTCGAGGCTCGGACGCTCACCCTGTCCGAGGGCGGCTGCTCGCTGGCCTGGCCGGTCGGGGATCCGCCGAGCCCCGGCGAGCTGCTCGCCCTGCGCTTCGCCAACGGTTTCCTCGCTCCCACCACCGACGCGGTCGTCTGCTGGATCTCCAACGATGCGCCGGAGCGGGCAGTGGGGGTGCGCATCGTCTCCGAGGGGCGGGGCGGCCGGGCCTGGCGGGCCCTCGTCGACGAGACGGCCAAGGGGCCGGCTCGCACCGTCTAGTTCCCCGGGGGCCACTTGACACCGCGCCCGGCCCGGGAGAAACGGGGCCGTGATCCGCTTCCAGCTCCTGGCCGAGGACGGCGCCGCCCGCCGAGGGCGGCTCGACACGCCCCGCGGGACGATCGAGACCCCCGTCTTCATGCCGGTCGGGACCGCCGGGAGCGTGAAGACCCTCTCCCCACGCGACCTCGACGAGCTCCGCGCCGGGATGATCCTCGGCAACACCTACCACCTGTTCCTGCGCCCCGGCCACGAGCGGGTCCGGCGTCTCGGCGGGCTGCACCGCTTCATGGCCTACGGCGGCTCGATGCTCACCGACTCGGGAGGCTTCCAGGTCTACAGCCTCCAGGGGGCCGCTCGGGACGGCGGGGAGCCGCTCGTGCGGATCGCCGAGGAGGGCGTCACCTTCCGCAGCCACCTCGACGGATCGAAGCACTTCTTCTCGCCGGAGACGTCGATCCGCATCCAGCTCGATCTGGGCGCCGACATCATCATGGCCTTCGACGAGTGCCCCCCGGCGAAGGCGGAGCGGGCCTACCACGAGCAGTCGCTGGCGCGGACCCAGCGCTGGCTCGTCCGGTGCCGGGACGCCTGGGCCGCCGCCGAGTCCCCCCACGGCGAGCGCCCGGCGCTCTTCGGGATCGCCCAGGGCGGCCTCTTCCCCGACCTGCGGCGTCGGGCCATCGAGGAGGCGGCCGCGCTCGATCTCCCGGGCTACGCGCTCGGCGGGTACGCGGTGGGCGAGGAACCGGAGGAGATGTGGGAAGGGGTTGCCCGGCACGCGCCCGAGCTTCCCCGGGAGAAGCCCCGCTACCTGATGGGGGTGGGGACGCCGGAGGACCTGCTCGCCGGGATCGGTGCGGGCGTGGACATGTTCGACTGCGTCCTCCCCACGAGGACGGCCCGCAACGGACTGCTCTTCACGAGCCGCGGGAGGCTGAACATCAAGAACGCCCGGTTCGCCGACGACGAGGGGGCGGTGGACCCGGGGTGCACGTGCTACACCTGCCGGACCTTCACCCGGGCCTACCTCCGCCACCTCTTCCGGGCGGGGGAGATCCTGGCCCTCCACCTGAACACCTTGCACAACCTGCACCACTACCTGCGCCTCATGGAGGGGGCCCGGGAGGCGATCCAGGAGGGGCGGTTCGCCTCCTTCCGGACGGAGCGGCTCGAGAGGTACGCCGCGGGGCTGGACGGGTAGGGGCAGCGGCCCCGCCCCGGGGCGCCCGAAGACTCCTTTCGGGGTTGCTTGCCGGGGCAAAGTATGGCTAAAACACGACGCTTTTTCCAATGACCGGAGCATCCATGCATTCGATCCTCACGGCCTTCCTGGCGCAGACCGCGCCGGACGCGCCGAACCCCCTGATGCAGCTCGTCCCCTTCGTCCTCATCGCGGTGGTCTTCTACCTGGTCTTCTTCCGCCCTCAGCAGAAGCAGGCGAAGAAGCACCAGCAGTTCGTCGCCGAGCTGCAGAAGGGGCAGGACGTCGTCACCCAGAGCGGGATGATCGGCAAGATCTTCCAGGTCGAGGACAAGACGATCACCCTCGACCTCGGGGGTGGCAACAAGGTCCGCTTCGTGAAGGGGCAGATCGCCGGGGCCTGGTCGGACGTGACGGGCTCCTCCGAGAAGGACGCCAAGGAGAAGAAGTAGATGGAGCGCACCTGGTACTGGCGGCTGGGGCTCGTCCTCGCCGTCCTCTTCTGGTCTCTCTGGCAGCTCGTGCCCACCTGGGCCTACTTCCGGCTCCCCCCCGAGGAGCGGAACGGTCCGGCGTACGAGAAGTCGGTTCCCGGCTGGGCACCCGACGCGAAGAAGCACCTGAACCTCGGCCTCGATCTGCAGGGCGGAATCCTGCTCGCGATGGGCGTCGACGTCGATCGCGCGGTCAAGGCCAAGGTGGTCCGCCGCGCCGACGAGATCGCCGACTTCCTCAAGGGGAAGAACGTTCCCGTCAGCGCCTCCGGCCCGTCGGCCGACGGCAACCGGGTCGAGATCGTCACCACCGACCCCAAGCAGGTCGAGCAGGTGGTCCAGGACGCCTACGGCGCGGAGATGTCCGCGCCGAGCGGCGCCCCCGCGGGCACGGTGTGGTTCGCCTTCCGCCCCGACGTCATCAAGAACTTCCGCGAGAAGGCGGTCGAGCAGGCGGAGAAGACCATCCGCAACCGCGTCGACAAGTGGGGCGTCTCCGAGCCCGACATCAAGCGCAAGCAGAACGCCCAGATCCAGATCCAGCTCCCCGGCTTCAAGGACCCGGGCAAGGCCAAGGATCTCCTCGGCCGCACCGCCCAGCTCGAGTTCAAGATCGCAGACGACGACTCCACGGTGCTCGACGCGGTCCGCGCCGAGATGCCGCCCTGCCCGCAGGGGCCGGACGGCGGCGTCGCCCTCCCGCTCCCCGTCACCGGCTGCTACTTCGTCGAGCAGGTGGACCTGCCGTCGGGGGTCCGCCGCCAGTCGACCTACGTCGCGGCGGGCAAGCGCACAGAGCTCGAGGCGGTCATCGAGCGGTCGCTCAAGCCGCGCATCGCCCGCGACCAGGAGATCGGCATCGGCGAGGTGAGCGTCGGGCAGGGGCTCGTGAAGGAGCGCTTCTACCGGACCTTCCTGCTCAAGTCGAAGACCGAGCTGACCGGCGACTACCTCTCCGACGCCCGCCCCTCGGTGGACAACTCCAAGGGTTCCGGCGATCCGGTGGTGGCCTTCGCCATGTCGGCCGAGGGTGCCCGCCTCATGGAGCGGCTCACCACCGAGAACCTGGGACGGCGCATGGCCATCGTCCTCGACTCCAAGGTGGAGAGCGCCCCCTACATCCAGGGCAAGATCTCCTCCAACGGACAGATCACCCTGGGCTCCGGGCGCAACTACCAGGAGAAGTTCCAGGAGGCCAACGACATCTCCATCGTGCTCAAGGCCGGTGCGCTCCCCGCCCCGGTCACCATCTTCGAGGAGCGCACGGTGGGCGCCACCCTCGGGCCCGAGCTGGTGCGCAAGGGCAGCATCGCCGCGCTGGTGGGGCTGGGAGCGGTCATGCTCTTCATGCTGCTCTACTACCGGATGAGCGGCGTCATCGCCGACGTCGCGCTGGTCGAGAACGGCCTGCTCGTGCTCGCCATCATGTCGCTGCTCGGCTCCACCCTCACGCTCCCCGGCATCGCCGGCTTCGTGCTCACGCTGGGCATGGCCGTGGACGCCAACGTCCTCATCAACGAGCGCGTCCGCGAGGAACTGCGCGCCGGGAAGACGGTGCGGCAGGCCATCGACCAGGGCTACGACAAGGTCTTCTGGACCATCGTCGACAGCCACGTCACCGCACTGGTGGCCGCCGTCGTCCTCATGAACTACGGCTCCGGACCGGTCCGCGGATTCGCCG
Source organism: uncultured Anaeromyxobacter sp. (assembly GCA_903904005.1). GTDB lineage: Bacteria > Myxococcota > Myxococcia > Myxococcales > Anaeromyxobacteraceae > CAIOAK01. The sequence continues at coordinate 10,276 of CAIVAR010000067.1, read as the reverse complement.
TCACCCTCATCATCGGCCTGCTCGCGTCGATGTTCACCTCCATCGTGGTCACCCGCGTGATCGTGGACTGGTTCACGCGCAACGACAACGCCCGGCTGAGCGTCTGATGCAATTCAAGACCTTCGACATCGTCCCCCACGGGACCAAGTTCGACTTCGTCGGGAAGCGCAAGCTCGCGCTCATCCTGTCGACCGTCTTCAACCTGTCGGTGATCTTCTGGGCGCTCCCCCAGGTCCACGGCCTCGACTACGGCGTGGACTTCGCGGGCGGCACCGAGATGCAGGTGAAGTTCGACAAGACCGTCGACCCCGGCGAGGTCCGCAAGAACATCGAGGCCCTCGGGTTCAAGGACGCCGTGGTCCAGACCTATGGCCCCGAGAGCGAGCACAGCTACCTCATCCGCGTCGGACGCGTGGCGCTGCTCACCCCCGAGGACGCCGCCCGCATCGTCGCCGCGGTGAAGGCGAAGTTCCCGGTGGTCGGCGCCCCGGCGTTCAGCCCCGAGGTGGGCGACAAGATCGACTTCGAGTTCCAGGTGCTCCCGTCGGCCGCCGAGTTGCAGGTCGTCGTCGAGTCGGCCGGCGTGAAGGTCCGGGAGATCCGCGAGGAGGCCGGACTCACCGCCGGCACCCGATCGCTCGCCGTCCTCACCCAGGGCATCCAGGACCGCGTCGAGAAGGAGCTGCTCGCCAAGTTCACCGATGCGAAGCCCCAGGTGCTGCGGGTCGAGTACGTCGGCCCGGCGGTGGGGCGCGAGCTCCGCAACCAGGGGTTCAAGGCCATCCTCTACGCCATGGCGCTCATCGTGGTGTACGTCGGCCTGCGCTTCGACTTCCGGTTCTCCCCGGGCGTCATCATCGCCATCCTCCACGACGCCATCATCACGCTCGGCTACTTCGCCTTCAGCGGGCGCGAGTTCAACCTGACCTCGGTGGCCGTGATCCTGACGGTGGTCGGCTACTCGGTGAACGACACCGTGGTGGTCTACGACCGCATCCGCGAGAACCAGGGCAAGCTGAAGGGCAAGAAGCTCGCCGACATCGTCAACATCTCCATCAACGAGACCCTGGGGCGCACCATCCTCACCTCGTTCGCCACGGCCCTCTCGCTGGTGGGCCTTCTCATCTTCGGCGTCGGGACCATCTTCGACTTCGCCATGGCGATGCTCATCGGCATCATCTCCGGCACCTACTCGACCTGGTTCATCGCCGCTCCGATGACCATCTGGCTCGAGGAGCGGGCCGAGGCGGCGAAGGGCAAGAAGGCGGGCGCTCGCGCCGCGTGAAGCACCGGAAAATGAGAACATGTCAAAGTTCGGAAAGGGGCCCCGGGAACGGGGCCCTTTGTCGTTTTTTCACGGTACAGAGCGCGTCGCGGGGGTAGGTAAGCTGCTACGGTTCGGCGTCCCCAGCGGGCGGAAAGGTCGGGAAATCAGGCGTGGATCTGGTGTCGGGCGCCATCGCAGCCACCGCCGTGCTGCTCGCCGTCACCATCGGTCTGACACACCTGGTGACGCGGCGCCGGCGCCAGGATCGGGACGCCGTCGTCATCCAGGAGAAGGTGGAGAAGAACCTCCACATCCCCCGCTCCCTCCACCCGGTCATCGACACCGACATCTGCATCGGCTCCCTCTCCTGCCTGAAGGCGTGCCCGGAGGGGGACATCCTGGGCATCCAGCGGGGGACCGCGACCCTCGTGCACGCCGATCACTGCATCGGGCATGGAAGATGCGCGGCCGAGTGCCCGGTCCAGGCCATCCGGCTCGTCATGGGAACGCACGAGCGCGGCGTCGACCTCCCCGAGCTCGACGAGTTCTTCGAGTCGAGCAAGCCCGGGATCCACATCGTCGGCGAACTCGGCGGGATGGGGCTCCTTCGAAACGCGGTGCGCCAGGGGCTCCAGGCCGCCAAGCGGCTCGACCAGGTGCTTCCGAAGGGTAGGGGAGGCGACGCCGTCGACGTCGTCATCGTCGGTGCCGGGGCGGCCGGCTTGGCCACGGCCTGCGCGCTCCACGAGGCGGGTCGGAGCTACCGGCTGCTCGAGCAGGGGACGTGGGGCGGGACGATGTACCACTACCCCCGGCGCAAGATCGTCATGACCGAGCCGGCCACCATCCCGGGCTTCGGCAAGATCGGGAAGAAGATCATCTCGAAGGAGGAGCTCCTCGAGACCTGGGCCAAGGCCATCGAGAAGATCCAGGTGAAGGTCGAGGAGAACAACCAGGTCAACGGCATCGAGGGGGAGGACGGCGCGTTCCAGGTCCACACCTCGAAGGGCATCATCTCCTCGCGGAAGGTGGTCCTCGCCATCGGGCGGCGCGGGACCCCCCGGAAGATGGGCGTGCCGGGTGAGGAGCTTCAGAAGGTCACCTACGGCTTCACCGACGCGGAGCAGTACGCCGGGCGCCGGGTGCTCGTGGTGGGCGGCGGAGACTCCGCGCTCGAGGCCGCCATCCAGATCGCCGAACTGGGCAGCGCCGAGGTTGCGCTCTCGTACCGGGGGGCGGAGCTCAGCCGGGCCCGGGAGGCCAACCGGAACAAGCTGACGGCGCTCGCGGAGGGGGGCCAGCTCACGCTGCTCCTGCCCTCGCAGATCAAGTACGTCACCGAGACCGAGGTCCGGATCGAGTGGGAGGGGCGCGAGCTCCGCCTCCCCAACGACGACATCATCGTCAACATCGGAGGCGATCCCCCCGACGGTTTCCTCAAGAAGGCCGGCGTCGAGATGCGCCGCTACAAGGGGGAGCAGCTCGGGGCGAAGACCGGCGAGGACTACGTCAGCGAGGTGGAGGTGAAGAAGCGGCGGAGGCTTCGTCGCACCCTTGCCCTCTACGCCTGCCTGGGCGCGGTCATCGTCGCCTACCTCGCCTCCCGGGGCTGGGACTACTACCAGCTTCCCACGGTGTCCCGGCTCCGCTCGCCGATGCACAGGGCCTTCAAGTCGGCCGGGCCCTGGGGGCACGGGGTGGGGATCGTGGCCACCGCCTTCATGCTCTCCAATTTCCTCTACCCGGTGCGCAAGCGCACCCGCGCCCTCACCGGCCTCGGGGACATCCGCGACTGGCTCAACTTCCACGTCTTCGTGGGCTTCATGAGCCCGCTCGTCATCGCCTTCCACGCCGCCTTCCAGTCGAAGAACGTGCTCGCCACGGCGACGGCGGGGGCGCTCGGCATCGTCGTCGGGACCGGGCTCATCGGGCGGTTCATCTACGGGTTGGTCCCGTCGGTCGACGGCCACAGCGAGGAACTCGAGCTCATCGCCGGGCGATTCGAGCGGCTCCGGGCGCAGGTGGAACCCCTGCTGGCGGGGGCCCGGGAGCGCAGCCGCCTCGAGAAACTGGTGGCGTCGGCCACCGCAGAGGTCCCGCGCAGCTCGCTCATCGTGGCCCTGCTGCGCGAGCCGGCCTCCGGAATCCGCTTTCGCCTCCGGCTCGTCCGCGTCCGTTTCCTCTTCACGAGCCCGTCGCAGTACGCCCGCTTCCGCATCTCGGTGCTCCGGCTGCGCCGCCTCCGTTTCCAGATCGCCTTCTACGGCGGGCTGCGCAATCTGCTTCGAAACTGGCGGGTGATGCATGCTTCGCTGGCCGTGTTCCTGGTATTCGTCATGACCGTGCACATCGGCGTCTCCCTCTTCCTGGGCTACGGACTGAAATGACCCCATCCCGACTCCCGACAGGTGGCTGGCGTCCCCTGGCGTTCCTCACGGTCGTCCTCGGGGCCCTCTCCGGGACGGCCCGCGCCGACCTGATCTCGCCGGGCGCGCTCTCCCGCGCCCACGAGAAGCTGGAGGGTCTTCAGAACTGCACCAAGTGCCACCCCGCCGGGAAGCAGTTCTCGGCCGAGAGCTGCCTGGAGTGCCACAAGGAGATCCGCCCCAGCCTCACTGCCGGGAAGGGCTTCCACGGGCGGTCCACCGAGAAGGCCTGCGAGACCTGCCACCACGAGCACCAGGGGAAGAATTTCCCCCTCATCGACTGGGGGGACGGCGGGCAGAAGTCCTTCGACCACGCCAAGACGGGGTTCGAGCTCACCGGGAAGCACGCCAAGGCGAAGTGCGAGACCTGCCACGACCCGCGCCGGGTGACCGACCCGGCGGTGAAAGAGGTCCTCGCCAAGGGGCGAAAGAGCCTGCTCGGCGCGCCGGCCACCTGCGCCGGGTGCCACTTCGACGAGCACCGCGGCCAGATCGGGAACGACTGCCAGAAGTGCCACGCCCCGGAGGCCTGGAAGCCGGCCTCCAAGGGGTTCGACCACGCCAAGACGAGGTACCCGCTCGGCGGTCTCCACGCCAAGGTGCCCTGCGCCAAGTGCCACGTGCCGCTCACCGACCCCGAGGGGAAGCACGACTTCCCCCAGGCGGTGTCGCCGACCTACGCCCGGTACAAGCCGCTGCCCTTCGCCACCTGCACCGATTGCCACAAGGATCCCCACCAGAACCGCTTCGGCCTGCTCTGCGTGACCTGCCACGTCGTCGACGGGTGGAAGGTCATCAAGGTGGGGCAGGGCGACAAGGTGGCCTTCCACGAGAAGGCCCGCTACCCGCTTCGCGGCGCCCACGTGCAGGTGGAGTGCAAGTACTGCCACGGTCCGTTCGAGGGGCAGGCCAAGGCGGTATTCAAGGAACTGCGCTTCGCCGCCTGCACCGACTGCCACCAGGATGCCCACCTCGGGCAGCTGGGGCCGAAGGGGACGCCGCAGGCCGCCTGCGACCGATGCCACGCCGTGCAGGGCTGGGTGCCGGTGCGCTTCGAGCTCACCGAGCACCAGAAGACGAAGTACCCGCTCGAGGGCGCCCACGTGGCCGTGGCCTGCGACCGGTGCCACACGAAGAACCCGAAGATGATCGACAAGGCCACGCCGGCCATGCGCGCCGAGGCGCGGCGGCAGCACCGGCAGGTCAAGGTGAGCGAGTTCACCATCGAGAAGAAGGTGGACGACCGGAAGGTGGACGGGAAGCGGTGCACCTCCTGCCACCGCGACGTCCACCAGGGGCAGTTCGACAAGCGCATGGCCGTGGACGGGTGCACCGCCTGCCACGACCAGGTCACCTTCACGAAGACCAAGTTCGACCACGCCCGCGACACCAAGTTCCGGCTCGACGGCAAGCACGGCAGGACGGCGTGCGCCTCCTGCCACGCCACCGCGACGGGGAAGGACGGCAAGCCCTACGTGAAGTACGCGGGGGCCCCCACCGCCTGCGTGAAGTGCCACGCCGATCCCCACGCGGCCCAGTTCGCCGTGAAGAAGGTGACCGAGTGCGCGGCCTGCCACGGGGTCGAGGACTGGAAGAAGCCCAAATTCGTCCACGGTGAGCCCTTCACGACCTACACACTCACCGGCAAGCACGCCAAGGTCTCCTGCGAGAAGTGCCACCCCGTGGTGAAGGTCGGCAACCTCCAGATCAAGAGGTACAAGCCGGTCTCCCGCGATTGCCAGGGATGCCACGCCGACTTCCACAAGGGCGCCTTCCGGGGGTACGAGCCATGATCCCGTTCTCGACGCTTGCCGCGATCCTCGTCGCCGCCGGGGCGCAGGGCCAGGCGCCCGCGGCCGCCATCTCGGTGAAGGCCCCGGGCGGGCACGCTGCCAGCGAGACGAAGTGCTCGGCCTGCCACACCCCCGAGGGGTGGGGGGACGTGAAGTTCGTCCACGAGCGAACCGGGTTCCCGCTCACCGGGCAGCACGCCCAGGTCGCCTGCCGGAAGTGCCACGTCGTCGACTTCAAGCAGCCGCTGCCGCGCAACTGCGGGAGCTGCCACCGGGACGTCCACGGCGGGTACGCCGGGATCCAGTGCGCCTCCTGCCATGACACCACCGGGTGGAAGTCGCGGTTCGACGCCGACGCCCACCGGCGTACCAACTTCCCGCTGCAGGGGCGCCACGCCATGCTCCCCTGCGAGCAGTGCCACGGCGACCGGCGCGATCGCTCCTTCGCGCGCCCCACCGTCCCGTGCTGGGAGTGCCACCAGGCCGACCTCTCGAACGCAACGGCCCGGGGCGTCGACCACTCCGGGTTCCCCGGATACCCGCAACTGGCCTGCCTCGGATGCCACGGCTTCTGGCGCTGGAGCCCGGCCAGCCTGTCCGGCCACGGTGCTTGCTTCCCCATCGACCGGGGCAACCACGCCGGCATCGCGTGCCTGAACTGCCACGTGACGCTCCCGGTCCCGCTCGCCATCGGCTCCTGCACCAGCCGGCCATACCCGGCCTGCATCCGCTGCCACGCCTGCGCGACGCACCCGTCCGTGCCCAGCTTCGTCTGCGCCGACCAGAACTGCTACGGCTGCCACTACGACGGCACGACCGGCGGGGGAGGCAATCTCCGGAGCAAGATCCAGCGGAGCGCCCCGACCCTGAAGAAGGTGAAGCCGTGACCGCCTTCGCTGCGATCGTGCTGGTGGTCTCGGGGCTGGCCACGGGCCAGGTGGCCCCGTCGGGTCCGGTCGTGCCGCCGGCCGACGCGCCGGCGCCGGTCGCGTCTCCGCAGGCGGCCCCCGTGCCCGCGGTGGCCCGGCGGGTGGAGGGGAAGGTCACGTTCGCCACCGCCACGACCGGCTACCTCGACGCGGGTGCGCTCGAGGGGGTCGCGGTGGGCCAGGTCATCCGCCTCACCCGGGCGGGCCAGCCCGCCGGAACCTGCACGGTCCGCGAGACCGCCGACCACTCGTCCGGCTGCACGGGGCAGGGCATGCGCGGCGGTGACCGCTTCGTGCTCGACACCACGGTGCCCGGGGCCCCGGTGGTGGCGAAGATGACGCCCGTTCCCACCGAGGAGGAACTGGCCGATCGGAACGCGATCGTGACCGGGACCCCGGTGGCGCTCGTCGAGTCGAAGGCCCAGCCCCGGGACGTGGTGCTCGGTCAACTTCCGTCGATCCGGGGTGACCTGGGCTACGCGGTCTGGGTCGCCAGCCCCGGCGGCCCCGGGGACTCGCAGCGCCTCCAGCTCGACATCCAGGTGAACGGGCTCGACGCCTTCGCCGGATTCAAGGTCTACGCCGACGCCCGTCTCATGCAGTGGACCCAGCGGGACACCACCTACCTGCCCGGTTCCGCGACCCAGCTCCTCGTCTACGACCTCGAGCTCGCCCAGCGCGATCCGAAGAAGAGCTGGAGCGCCGCCTTCGGACGGGTCCAGCCCTGGTTCGTCCCCGGCTCGACCGTCTTCGACGGCGCCCAGGGGGGGCTCCGCTTCGGCCGCAACGAGGTGGGCGTGTTCGGCGGGCTCGTGCCCGACCCCTACACGACCTCGCCCACCACCGACCGCTACACCGGCGGCATGTACGGGAACTTCGAGGCGCCGCTGGGGTCGACCCTCCTCAGCGGGAGCGCGCGCCTGGCGGTCGTGCAGAACCCCGCCATCCAGAGGCACTACGAGGGGGAGCTTCTCCTCAGCTACTGGGCGGGCGGGATCCTGAGCGCCAGCGGCAACCTGCGCATGGGCTTCGGCGACGTCCACTCACCGTCCTTCATCGACGCGGCGCGCCTGTCGGTGAGCGTGCGGCCGATCCCCATCGTCTGGATCTCGGCCGGCTTCTCCTACTGGGGGCTCTCGATGGCGAACGACGAGCCCATCGCCGCCTACCCGGGGCCGTCCCGGCGTGCAGACGGGTCGGCGGGGGTCGACGCCACCCCGTGGCTGCGCATCGCGGCGCTGGGTGGCTGGGTCGACGACCTCACCTCCGGGCTCTCCCATTCCTACGTCGGTCCGGAGATCACCTTCACGAAGGTGCTCTCGGGACTCTCGTTCGGCTACCTCAAGGACTTCGGGTGGGTCGACGGGCAGAGCGCCTGGAGCCAGATCGCCTGGGCGCCGATGGAGGGCACGCGGCTCACCGCCCGCGCCTCCTGGTTCCAGACCACCGAGACCCTCCAGGGCATCACCAGCCCGACGGCGTCGAACGATCTGGGGCTCACGGTGAACGGGACGGTCGGGCTCACGAGCTGGCTCTCGCTGCGGGCGTCGATCCTGGTCCGGGCCGGAATCGACAACTTCGAGGCGTCGGTGCCGTTCGGGACGGCGACGAACGTGTTCCTGGTGGGCACTTACTAGCCGCGATCCGACTGGGCGAGGCCCTGCCGTCGGCCGGCGCCTCCGGGGTGGTCCGGCGTCGCTGGGGGGCGCCCGCTTCGGGGTGAGGGGTTGGCGGCCGACTGGCGCCGATGCACGGCACGGCTCGACTGCGCGCGGTGCGGCGCCCCCTCAGATGCGCCCCGCGCCGCGGCCACCCCCGGCGCCTGGCGGATGGGCCTCCCCGTGCGGCGCTCGGCTGTTCGGTCCCGCCGGGAATGCATCGTCCCCTTGGGGAGATCAGTACCCCTCGCTCGGCTCCCACAGCTCGAATCGATTGCCCTCGGGGTCCATGCCCCACCCGAAGCGACCGTTGGGCTCGACCTGGATCTTCTCGTCGACGGTGGCGCCTCGGGTCCGCAACTGCTCGAGCATGGCGTCGAGATCCCCGACCCGGAAGTTGATCATGAGCGACGCCTGGCTGGGCGAGAAGTAGGTCGTGTCCCTCGGGAAGGGCGCCCAGGCCGTCCCTCCGGTCGCGAAGCGGGGGTCGTCGCGCCACTGGAAGAAGGCCCCCCAGTCCTCCCCTTCGATGCCGAGGTTCTCGCGGTACCAGGCACGCAGTCGAGCCGGGTCGTCCGCCTTGAAGAAGACACCGCCGATGCCCGTGACTCTTTCCATGGGAGCCTCCGGCAGGGAACCTAAACGGCGGACCGGCCGTGCGCCGCGGGGGCGCCCGCAGTGGTGCCAGCGGTTCCGGATGGCCCGGGTCGCTGGGGGGCGCCCGCTTCGGGGCGAGGGGTTGGCGGCCGACTGGCGCCGAAGAACAGCGCGGCTCGAGTGCACGCGGTCCGGCGCCCCCTCAGATGCGCCCCGCGCCGGGGCCACCCGGCCCGCCTGCCGAACTGCCGGGCCCCGCGACTCGCGGATCCCCCCGAAGCAGCCGGCCCCTACTTCCCGCGGGAGAACTCCGTCATGAACCCGGCGAGCGCGTCGACCCACTCGAACGGCACCGCGTTGTACGTCGACACGCGGATGCCGCCGACCGAGCGATGCCCCTTGAGCCCCACCATCCCGAGCTTCTTCGCGTCGGCGATGAACTGCTCCTCGAGTGCCTCGTTGGGCAGCCGGAAGACGACGTTCATCACCGAGCGGCTCTCCCGCTCCACCGGCGAGCGGTAGAAGGCGGGGTTGCCGTCGATGGCGCCGTAGAGCCGGGTCGCCTTCCTGCGGTTGGCGGCCTCCATGGCGGGCAGCCCGCCCAGCCCCTTCAGCCAGGCGAGGACGTTGCGGACCATGTAGACGCCGAAGGTCGGCGGCGTGTTGTAGAGCGACTTGTTCTCGGCGTGGGTCCGGAACTGGAAGATCTTGGGGATGTCCTTGCGCCCCTTCTCGATCAGCTCCTTCGCGACGATGGCCACCACGATTCCGGACGGCCCGATGTTCTTCTGGGCTCCGGCGTAGACGATGCCGAACCGCGACACGTCGAAGGGGCGCCAGAGGAAGTCGCTCGACATGTCGCCGACGAGCGGCACTTCCCCGGTGTCGGGGAAGGCCCGCGACGGCTCGACGTTGAACTCCACGCCGTGGATGGTCTCGTTGGATGTGAGGTGGAGGAACGACGCCGCCGGATCCACCTTCACCTCGGACGGGGCGGGGGCGCGGACGTAGCTCTTCTCCTTGCCGTCGCCGGTGCCGGTGGTCTGGGTGGCGACCGACGCGCCGAGCATGGCCGCGACCACCTTGCCCTCGCCGACCGCCTTCTCGCCCCAGGCGCCGGTGACGACGTACTGCGCCGCCTTGCCCTTCTCCATGAGGTTCATGGGGATCTGGGCGAACAGGGTGGATGCGCCGCCCTGCAGGAAGAGGATCTCGTGGGTGGCCGGGACGGACAGGAGCTCGCGGATGAGCGACAGCGCCTCGTCGTGGACCGCCTCGTACTCCTTGCCGCGGTGGCTGTGCTCCATCACCGACATGCCGCTGCCGGCCAGGTCGAGCAACTCCTCTCGGGCCCGCTCCAGGGCAGGGAGCGGCAGCGCTGCGGGACCGGCGTTGAAGTTCATCTTGCGGGCCATGGGGGCCTCCGTGCGGCGGGTGCGGCGGGAAGGGGAAGGGTGGGCTACCGGGGAGGAGGCGCGCCGGGGATACCGGGGGCGCCGCCGCGCTGCCGGAGGTTGCCGATGGCCGCCCCGGCCTCCGGTGCGAACTTCCCGCTCCGGTCGGTGGCGATCACCTTGAGCCACATCTCCTCGGCCTTCTTGTCGTT
>CAIVAR010000066.1 GCA_903904005.1 uncultured Anaeromyxobacter sp. | reverse complement strand
GGTCAGCGGTCACGGACGCGGTCACGGTCAGCGGTCACGGAGGTGTCCACCACCCCGGCCACCTGGAGTTCACCGGGTGAACTCTCCGCATCCGCATCCGCATCCGTGACCGTGTTCCGAATCCGTGACCGTGTTCCGAATCCGTGACCGAGTCCGCATCCGCACCCGTGTTCCGAATCCGTGACCGAGTCCGCATCCGCACCCGTGTCCGAATCCGTGACCGAGTCCGAATCCGTGTCCGTGTTCCGAATCCGTGACCGTGTTCCGAATCCGTGTCCGTGTTCCGAATCCGTGTCCGTGTTCCGAATCCGTGTCCGTGTTCCGAATCCGTGTCCGTGTTCCGAATCCGTGTCCGTGTTCCGAATCCGCACCCGTAACCGCACCCGCACCCGCAGCCGTTTCCGCGTCCGGAGGGGCTTCCGCGACCGCTCTCCGAGCGGCCGCTCCCCGCCTACTTCCCGGCCCGCGCCTTCCAGCCCGGCACGAGCTCCTCGAGCACCCGGGTCGCTCCGTAGATCCTGTCGAGCGCCTGGATGATGGCCGCGGTGTCGACCGCCACGGTGCGGTTCACCTTCTCGTCGAAGCCGTAGTTCCCGCCCATCGACCAGATGTTTCCGTCGAACACCAGCCCGACCAGCCGGCCGTCCCGATCGACCACCGGCGAGCCGGAGTTGCCGCCGATGATGTCGGTCGTGGCCACGAAGTTGAACGGCACCTGGAGGTCGAGCCGCGGTTTCGCGTCGAGCCAGCTCCTCGGGAGGGCGTACGGCTCGCGACCGGTCTCCCGCTCGAAGGCGCCGGCGAAATCGGTGAACGGGGGGATCACCTTCTTGCCCTCGGTCCAGCCCTTCACGGTGCCGTAGCTGAGCCGCAGCGTGAAGGTCGCATCGGGGGCTCCCGAGGTCCCCTCGATCGCGAGCCGGGCCCTGGCGATGGCCTCCGAGCCCTTCTTCACCACCGACTCGATCTCGTCCTCGTACATCCGGCGCACGGCACGCGAGTCGGGGTCGATCGCCCGGGCCAGCACGATCATCGGGTCCTGGGAACCGTCCACGGCGCCCTTGCCACCTTCCCAGAGCTGCTTGCGGACGGCCACGTCACGCAGCTTCGTCCCCGAGACGAGCCGCTTCGCCACCTCGGCGGGGGACTCCTTGCCGAGCACCTTCTTCACGAACGGGTGGTCGGTCCCCAGGTTCTCCCGGAGCTTGGTGAGCGACCAGGTGAGCTTGAAGGTCTCGAAGTCGTCGTCGATGGGGGCCGGGCTGAAGAGGGAGAGGGTGACGGCGGGGAGCTGGGCGTCCTGGTACTCCCGCAGCCGCAGCTCGCTCGCCTTCGGGCGCTCGTCTCCGCCGCGGACGAGCGTCCGCGCGATCTTGAAGTACTCGGTCATGAAGCCCGACGCCCCCATCACCCCGTTCACCTCGTCCCGGACGTTGCGGAGCAGGTCCTCCGCCCGCTGGATGTCGGCGTAGGCCTGGAGTGCCGCGGGCCCGACCTTCGGATCGGCGGCGAGCTGCTTCTGGAACGCCGCCTCGGCCGCGCCCTTCCGGCCGTAGAACTCCCGGTCGGCGAGCGCACTGCGCTCTCCCTTGTAGGCCTTGAGCGAGTTCTCGACGCCGAAGAGGAGGCTGCTCGACACCCGCTTCTGCTCCGTCCCGCGGGTCTGGTAGACGGTGATGGCGCCGCGCAGCTCGGAGAGCATGGCGATGACCGCGGGCATCTGCACGTCCCGCTGGTATTCGAGCTCGGCCATCGTGAGCTGCCGGTCGGTTCCGCCCGGGTGGCCGGAGACGAAGACCACGTCCCCGTCCTTCGGGCCGGCCGCGTTCCAGGTCAGGTGGTGCTTCGCCTGGAGGGGCTTCCCGCCGTCGTAGACGCGGACGATGGCCATGTCGAGGTCGTACCGGGGGAACATGAAGTTGTCGGGATCGCCGCCGAAGAAGGCGATGGCGAACTCGGGCGCGAAGACCATCCGGACGTCCTGGTAGCGCTGGTAGCGGTACAGGTCGTACCGGCCGCCGCGGTGGAGGGTCACCACGTTGCAGCGGAGCGCGGGGCTGGTCTGGCACTCGGCCTCGATGCGCCCGTTCTCGGCGTCGAGCGCCTCCTGGAACTTCTTGCCGGTGAGGCCGGCGGTGGCCTTCGTCACCCGCGCGGTGACGTCCCGGATCTCGACGAGCTGGTTCACCTCGAGGACCGGGCACTTCACCTCGTCGGCCGCGGTCTTCGCCTGGAAGCCGTCGGCCAGGTAATCCTTGTTCGAGCTCGAGATGTCCTGGAGACAGGTCTCGACGCAGTGGTGGTTCGTGAGCACGAGCCCGTTCGGGGAGACGAAGCTCGCCGAGCAGCCCTGCGCCAGCCGGGCCGAGGAGAGCCGGACGTGGTCGAGCCAGGCCTGGTCGACCTTCACGCCGTACTTCTTCTCCACCTGGGCGCTGGGGAAGCCGTTGTAGGTCCACATGCCCTCGTCCGCTCGGGCGGTTGCAGCGGTGCAGAGCAGGAGGACGGCGACGAGCTTGTGCATGGGTTCTCCGGGGTAGGGCGGCCGCCCCGGAAGGGGCGGGAGAGGCGGCGAATATGCCCGGAACGCCCCGGAGTCAAGCCGGGAGGCCAGGCGCCATCGCCCGATTTCTGGACCCGCCGCTCCCCCGGGCTACGCTCTCGCCATGACCGACGCAGACCGCGAGTGGACAGGGCTCGTGGCCCACCTGCAGGGCCTCGACCGTCGTCAGCGTGAGGTTCCCGTCCCCCGGGAGCCGGTGCTCCCGCCCGACCTGGACGTCGACGCCGAGCTGGAGCGCTGCTTCGCCCAGCCCGGCCGGAGCGTGTGGGTGACTGTGGTATAAGCCGTCCCCGATGGGGAGCCGTTTCCGGATCTGGGTCTTCACCGCGCTCGTCGTGGCCATCGGCCTGGCCGGACTCTGGGTGTTCACTCCGCGTGTTGCCGCCCCCGGGCTCGAGCAGGTCGCGGCCACCCTCCGCTCCGGCACCCTCCAGTTCGAGACCGGAACGCGGCTCCTCTCCCGCCAGGTGAGGGACGTGGCGGCGGTGGCGGCCCGCGACCCGGCCCTCGTGAAGGCTCCGGGCGACATGGCCATCGCGGCCGAGACCGCAGTCCAGTCCGCCGCGGCCCTCCTCGAGCTGGAGATGGGGCGTGCGCCGCTGGTGGGCTTCGCGCACGACCGGACGGTCTCCCTGCGGGTGGGGGAGCGCAAGCTCCCCGCGGCCGACCCGCTCGTGCAGCAGTTGCTCGGCTCCGACGCGGCCCCGCGCCACGTGCGGATCGAGCAGGCCATCTACGCCGTCGCGGTGATCCACACCGACCGGGGGATCACGGTCGCCTTCGGGCTGCCCATCGACCCGCGCTGGACCGGGCGCCTCCAGGCCGCCACCGGCGCCGATCTCACCTTCATCGGGGCGAAGCCCGTCTCGACCCTCTCCGACGCCGACGCCGCCACCGTGGTGGCCGCCGCCCGGGCGGGTGGCGAGGTGGTCGACGCCGGGCGCGTCGGGCCGATCCCGGCTGCCGCGGGGCTTCCGGCGTTCCCGCTCCTCCTCCTCAAGGCCCCGGCCTTCCGGGCCCGCGCCCTCTCCCTCGCTGGCATCGACGGGCCGGTGGCGGTGCTCTCGGCGCCGGTCCGTCCGGCGGTGGAGCCGGTCGCCCTCTTCCAGCAGGGGCTGCTCGCCGCGCTCCTCGTCGTCGCGCTCGTCGGGTTCGGGCTCGGCCTGGCCCGCGAGCCGACCGTCCCGTCCCACGTGCCGCGCGAGCTCGCGGCGGCGGCCGACCGCATCTCGCGGGGGGACTTCGAGACGCGGGTGCCCCGCATGTCCGGCACGTTCGGCACGCTGGCCTCGGCCCTCTCTCGCGCGTCGGAGTCGGCGCGGCTCGCCCGCATCGGTCAGGGCGCCACCCTCTCGGCTCCGGTCCCTGCGCCGGCCCAGTTCCCCCCGCCCGCGGCGTCGCTGCGGGAGCAGTTGATGCCGGCCCCGACGCTCGACGTCCCGCTCCACGCCGTCCCGCCCGACGAGAACACCGACGCCCGGCCTCCGGGGGAGTTCATCGGGGCGAGCGGTCTCGCGCCGCCCGCGACCCCCACGCCGACGCCCCTCGACGGCCGGCTCGCGGGCTCGCCCCTCGCGGCCGCCGCCGTCCAGGCTGCCCAGGCCGCGCGCGCCGGCCACCCGCGCACGACGATGCCCATCGGTGCGGATGGGCGGGCGCCCCCGGTCGTCGGCCACGCCACCCCTTCGTCCAGCCACGCCACTCCGCCCCCCTCCGTCGAGGACCACGAGGCCACCTGGCGCCCCGTCTACGACGAGTTCCTGCGCGTCCGCACCGAGCACGGCGAGGCGGTGGACGGGGTCACCTGGGAACGGTTCCGGGCGAAGCTCCGCAAGAACCGGGAGCTCCTCGTGCAGAAGTACGCCTGCCGGACGGTGCGCTTCCAGGTGTACGTGAAGGACGGCAAGGCGGCGCTGCGGGCGACGCCGGTGAGGTAGGGCGGGGGTGCACCCGGGGGGGACCAGTTGGGGGGGCGGTGGAGAGGGCCCGCTCTTGCGCCGACTTCTGCGAAGTCGTCGCTGTTATTTATCGTCCTGGAAGAAGTTCTGCGGCGCCGCCGAGGGCTCGGGCGAGGTGCGCCGGGGCGCGGTGCCGGGGAGGAAGGGGAGGAGCACGCCCTCCGATGCCCCGGATGCGAGCATCCCCGTCTTCGGATCGATCCGGACGCTCTCGACGGCCGGGGGCACCGCGAAGTCGATGGGCGGACGCATGCCCACCGCCGCCTGCATGAAGCCGAGCCACCCGGGCAGCGCCGCACCGGCCCCGGTCGCGTGCGGGCCGAGCGGGTCGTGGTTGTCGAACCCGACCCAGACGCCGGCGGCGAGGTCCGGGGTCATCCCCACGAACCAGGCGTCGCGGTGCTCCTGCGCCGTCCCCGTCTTGGCGGCCACCGGCCGGTCGAGCGCCTTCGCCGCCTGGCCGGTCCCGCTCTGCACGACCTCCTTCATCATGGCCACGGTCACGTAGGCCGTCTCGGGGCGGATGCGGTCGGGGAGGCGTCCCACCGCCGGCGCCGGGGGTGCGGCGGGAGGGCGGGCTGCCTGCTCGTCCGGCGCACCGGAGCCGACCGACGTCTCGGGAGGCGGGGGCGGTGGCGGCTCCGTCGCCTCGGGGAGGGGAGGCGCGAGGAGCGGTCGCGACTCCTCGAGCACGGTGCCGTCGCGATCGCGGACGCGCGTGATCAGGATGGGCGGTGCGGGGAATCCCCCGGCGGCCAGGGTGGCGAACCCGTTCACGAGCTCGAGCGGCGTCACCTCGCCCGTCCCGAGCGCCAGCGAGAGTGAACGGGGCAGCTCGCTGCCGATTCCGGCGCGGCGGGCGAAGTCGATCACCGCCTCCACGCCCAGCGCGTCGACGAGCTTCGCCGAGACGGTGTTCTTCGAATGGGCGAGCGCATCGCGCAGGAGCATCGGCCCCTCGTAGACGTCCTTCTCGAAGTTCTGGGGCTTCCACTCCTTGCCGGTCCAGGGATCCCGGTAGAGGTCGGGCGTGTCGTAGACCACCGTCGCCGGCGTGAAGCGGAGGGACTCGATGGCGGCGCCCCAGACGAAGGGCTTGAAGGCGCTGCCCGGCTGGCGCTTCGCCTGGATGGCCCGGTTGAACTGGGAGCGACCGAAGTCCTGGCCGCCCACCAGCGCGCGGACCCCGCGGGTGGCCGGGTCGATGGCGACGAGCGCCCCCTCGAGGCGAGGCACCTGCTCGAGCGACAGGGCGAGCGGCTTGCCGGCGCGGGCCAGGTCGGCCGGCGAGGTGCGCCCCGGCACGACCCGGGCGAGCACGATGTCGCCCGGCCGGAGAACGTCCCCCATCTTCTTCGGGGCGGCCGTCCCCACCGCCGGGTTGTACTTCCGGGCCCAGGCGACGTCGGAGAAGGGGATCGTCCCCTTGGCGCCGCCCAGGTCGAGGGTGGCGACCTTGTCCTCCACCTTCTCGACCAGGACCGCGTAGGTCTCGCCGGCCTCGAGCGGCCGGATGCGCATCCGGCGCCGCGCGTCGGGCTTCCCCTCCGTCACCGGATCGATCTCGTCCGAGTCGACCCGGCCGAGGTCCCAGACCGGGAGCTCGCCGGGCTGCAGCTTCGCGGCGGAGAGGCGCTGGCGCCAGCCGGGGAGCACGGAGGCGAGCTGCTTCTCGTCGAGGTGCTGGGGGGCGCCGTGCCACCCGTGCCGCTTGTCGACGAGCCGCAGGTCGGCGGCGAGCGCCGCCTCGGCGGCGCGCTGGAGGTTGGGGAGCATGGCGATGTCGACCTGGAGGCCGTCGGTCTCGACGCGCTCGGCGCCGTAGCGCTCGTCGAGTTGCCGGCGAACCGCGTCGGCGTACCAGGCGCCGTAGGGCTCGGTGGGCTTGCGCAGCTTGAGGGGGCGCGCCGCCT
>CAIVAR010000065.1 GCA_903904005.1 uncultured Anaeromyxobacter sp. | reverse complement strand
CGTAGGTGTCGCGGCGCACGCCGCCGGCGACGTGGACGAAGCGGGTGCCGGCGGTGATGGTGCCGACGCCCAGGGCCCGGAGATGGATGTGGTCGTCCCCGATCGCCCCCGTCGACGCGACGTTCGGAGCTGTCCCCCACTCGGGGTGCTGGTCGACGTAGTCGGCGAGGTACTCCTTGCGGAGGATTTCGATCTGCGCCGCGGTCAGGGTCGTCAGGTCAATTGCCATGGCTCCGTCCGGGGGAAGAGGCGGGGGCCCGGGTAGGCCGGACCCCCGCCGGGGTGGATCAGGCCGGGATCAGCTCGATCTCGAGGTAGACCTCGAGGTTGGTGATGGCGCCGGTGGTGGCCCCCGTGATGGCACGGAGGGAGACGATGCCGGCGGCGTGGACGACGGTCGGAGACGCGACGACGCCGGCATAGGCGGCGTTCGCGGTGTCGAGGACGACCGGCGCGGAGAGGACGGTCGCCGGCGTCGCGCCGGTGTAGACGTCGTACGACGGGTCGGTCGCGCCTGCGATGGCCGAGGCGAGCCCGTAGACGCCCTTCACCC
Source organism: uncultured Anaeromyxobacter sp. (assembly GCA_903904005.1). Classification (GTDB taxonomy): domain Bacteria; phylum Myxococcota; class Myxococcia; order Myxococcales; family Anaeromyxobacteraceae; genus CAIOAK01. Next base: position 1,883 of record CAIVAR010000065.1, on the reverse strand, counting down.
GGAAAGGCCGGTTGATGTACTTCCGGTCCTGGACGGTGCCGACGACGACGCCGTCGGCGATCGCCGCGACGACGTTGAAGGGGACGAGGAGGAGGTGCCCGAGGAAGTTCCCGTTCGGGGACCCGTGCGAGTCGAGGAAGAAGTCCCCGGAGAACGTCTCGAGCGTCTGGAAGACGGACATCAGGCCTCCTTACTGCGAGGCGTTGGACTGCAGGGCGACGACGCGGATCAGCTTGTCTGAGGTCGCAGCCTTCGCCCACTTGTTGGCGGTGAGGAGGTTGGTGTTCGTGGGGTTGGTGTCGGTCACGTTCCACTTGCAGCCGTAGACGTGGGCGGCGAAGTCGAGCGTGCTGGTGATGATCTCGCGCGGGTACAGGGCCTGAAGCTCGGTCAGGACCTGCATCTCCCGCTGGATCGCGAAGGTCATCGCCCCGGGAGCGGCGATGAAGGTGGTGTACTTGGCGAACTGGCCGGAGCCAGACACCGGGACGCCGTCGTCCTTCGCCAGGAGATACCCCATGTAGACGGGGAACCCCGTGCGGGAGTCGATCGGGATGGCCCCGATGCGGGCGGAGGCCTCCTTGAGGAGGTCGGCGATGACGTAGGAGTGGGCGATGAGGAGCTTGAGCTGGTCATCGCCGTCGCCGAGCTTCTTGCAGGTGTCGACGAGAGCGGCGAAGGAGGCCTTGACCTCCGTGCCCGAGGCCGCTCCGATGGCGTTGAGGTGGGTCGTCCGGAGGCAGCCGCCGGAGCTGTCGAACAGCCCCTTGAGGACGGAGATCATGGCGACCTGCAGCTTGCGGGGCCAGTGGATCCCGTTCTGCCGCGCGATCTCGTTGTTGACGGCCTCGGCCTCGCCCTTGCCCATGGCGGCCTTGACGACGTTGTCGACGCCACGAACGCGCTTGCGGTGGCAGACGGCCGCGACCTCGGCGTAACCGGCGAGGTTGCCGGGCGTGGACGCGGAGACGCCGTCGTTGACCTCGTCGTCCGCCGTGTCCTCGGAGAAGTTGCGAAGGGTGATGAAGTCTCCCCCCTGGCCGGCGAGGGCGTTCAGGTCGAACGTCGCCGCGCCGGAGGTGATCAGCTTCATCTGGGTGGTGATCTGGGCCATCGTGTAGCCCGAGATCGCCTGGGGTTTCAGGATGTCGGCGAGAGCGGTGGAAGCCATCGTGTTACCTCACGTTCCTCGCGGCCGCCTCGAGCTGGGCAAACCGTGTCGGGTACTTCTCCGAGAAGTCGGAGAAGGCGACGGCGCCCATGGCGAGGAGGTCGGAGAAGCTCTTGACGTTCGCGAACCGCGGGTCCGGCGGTTCGGCCGCCGCGTTCGGCCGAGCGATCTGCGGGGCCGCGGGCGGAGGGGTTGCTGACGCCGGGGCCGCCGGCTTCGGGAAGGCGCCGAGCGCCCGCGCCACGTGTTCGTCCAGGCCGACAACGGCACCGTCATCCCCGACGGTGACGCTCGGGTCCTGTCCGGCCTTCCAGGCGATGAAGTCAGCCTGCTCCGGCGTCGCGCCCACTTTCCCGATCAGGGATTCGAGTGCGGCGACGCGGATCCGCTGGGCACGGGCTGCGTCCGCCTGCGCCTTCGCGGTGGCGGCGGCAGCAGCTGCAGCAGCGTCCGGAGGCGGAGCCGCGGCCTTCGTGGTCCGCAGCATCTCCCGGAGCTTCGCGTTGTCCTTCTTCATCGTTTCGACGTGGGTACGGAGCGCCTCGACCTCCTTCGGGTCGATCGGGGCTGCGGGGGGAGGGGCGCCTTCGGCAGGCGGCTGGACCGGCGGCACGGCCGCGGGCGGGGTTGCCGGGGGCTGGTAGTTCGCGCTCATGGGCTACTCCTCGGACGGCACAGCCGCCTTGGCGTCGGTTCCCCCCGTCACAGGCGG
>CAIVAR010000064.1 GCA_903904005.1 uncultured Anaeromyxobacter sp. | reverse complement strand
CGCTCCTCCGGCGCAGCCGCCACCTCCCGGAGGAGCGCCGTCAGCGCCCCGGGCTTCACGCCCGTTCGTGGACCGCCAGGCTCCCCCAGACCCTCGGACAATCACACCCCCCGGTGGGGCGAGCCTATCCGATCGGGGGAACCCCTGGCCAGACGAGGCCAGAATTGCCTGTCAGTGAAGTATGTGAGTCGTCACATTCCCATCCGTCGACGGCGCGAACGCCCCCACCGCAATCGGACCTGGGGGACAGGTTTCCTGGACCCCCGGGTCATCGCGACCTTCCGGTCCCGACCGGCGACGTCTGCGGATTCCTCAGGAAGGGCGGGGACCGGCGCCCCTGGCGGGCTCGGCCTCCGAGTGGAGCCGCACCCACACCTGTCCGAAGCCCACGCCCCGGCCCGGAGGTGCGTGAACGCCATACCTCCGCCGTCACTCCCTGATCCACGAAATCATTCACTCTCCGTCCTTCTGGCGCGGCGATTGCTCTTGTTTCACTCCTTCCAGGAGGATGCATGCCATCGAAGCGATCGAAAGCGACTGGGTCCGGCGAGGCCGGGCTGGGCGGAATGTTCAAGAGTCTCGGTGGCTTCCTCGAGCTCCTCTCCGAGATCGCGGAGCGGGGCGACGGCGAGTTCACGAAGTCCGGGGAACTCGGCGGCGACGGCAAGGACGGCAAGAAGGGGCTCAAGGCCGTCTACGGCTTCTCCGTCCGCGTGGGCGGCGGCGGCAAGCCGCTCATCGAGAACTTCGGCAACGTGAAGTCCGACCGGGATGGCTCGCCCGTCGTCGAGGAGGCGCGCGAGCCGATGGTCGACGTCTTCGACGAGACCGACCACCTGCTCGTCGTGGTCGAGCTGCCCGGCGTGTCCGAGGCGGAGATCAAGTACGAGGTGAAGGGCGACATCCTCCACCTCACCGCCGCCCACGGCGACCGGAAGTACCAGAAGGAGATGCTCCTGCCCTGCGCCATCCAGGAAAAGGCCACGACCTCCTCCTTCCGCCACGGCGTGTTCGAGCTGAAGCTCCCCAAGGCCAAGTAGGACCCGCATGCCCCCGGGTCCGTCCAGCGACTCCGTGGTGTACCTCTACGGCATCGTGCCGGTCGGGCAGGCCCTGCCCGACCGCGACGGCGCCGAGCCGGCGCACGTGGCGCTCGACTCGGTGGTCGCGCTGGCCGACCTCCTCCCGGCGGAGTCCTTCACCGGCGCCGCCCTGGAGACGCGCCTGCAGGACGTCGCCTGGGTGTCCGCCCAGGCCCGCCTGCACACCACCGTCCTCGGGCAGGCCATGGAGCACGGACCGGTCATCCCGGCCCACCTGTGCACCCTCTTCAGCAGCACCAGCGCACTCCGCGAGTTCCTCGTGCAGAACGAGGAGCGGCTCCAGGGAACGCTGGAGCGACTCCGCGGACGGCGCGAGTGGGGCGTCAAGCTCTTCTGCGACGAGGAACGCGTCCGGGCGCGGTGCATCGCGGTCGATCCGGAACTCTCGCCCGGTGCGGAGCCGGGGGCGTCGGGAGCCGCGTGGCTGCTTCGCAAGCGACGTGACGCCCAGCTCTCCGAACGCATGGCCGAACGGATCGAGCAGACGGGCGAGGCCGTCCTCGACGAGCTGGCGGCCGCGGCGGCGGAACTCCGCGTGCGCCCCATCCTCACCGAGGCGGCCAGCGGCGTGGCCGAGCCCATGACGCTGAACGCCGCGATCCTCGTGGACATCGAGGCGGAGGCGGCCCTCCACGCCACGCTCGAGCGGCTGGGCAGCGCGCTCGAGGACGACGGCTACCGCCTGGTCCTCTCCGGCCCATGGCCGCCGTTCAGCTTCTCCGAGGAGGAGGCGTCGTGACGGACGTCCCCTGCCTCCTCCACGTCACCGTGCCGGCCGCCGAGGGGCCCGCCGCCATCGGCCGTGCGCTCGGCGCCCGCAGCGTGGTGTCCGGCCCGCTGGCCGCCGTGGTCGGACCGGTCCGGCGCGAGGGGGCGACCCGCGTGGCGCTCCGGCACGCGCGCATCGTGGCGAACGCCCTGTCCGCGTGCACCTCGGTCGTGCCGTTCCGGCTGGGGATCGAGCTCGCCTCGGACCGGGAGGTGCGCGACCTGCTCGCCGAGAACCGGGCCGAGCTGTGCGGGAGGCTCGACGCGCTGACCGGATGCGTGGAGATGGGGCTCAAGGTCCGCGTCCTCGCGTCGTCCCCGGGGTCCTCGCAGCTCGAGGCCGCCCTCGGACGCGTCCGCGCGCTCGCGCCCCCGGCCCACCGGCGCGAGCTGCGGAAGCCGGTGGCCGGCGGGCAGGTGCTCGAGGGCTGCTACCTCCTCCCCCGCGACCGGATCGAGCCGTTCTGGGCCGAGGTTGCCTCGCTCCGCCTGGAGACCGGGCTGCCGGTCCTCGGCACCGGCCCCTGGCCGCCATATACCTTCAGTGACATCTCCCTGCGCCCGCCCCCCCGGCCGGCGCCCCGGGATCCCACCCACGACAGGAGACCCTCGTGATCCTCCAGGCACCCGGCCAGCAGCGCTTCACCATCCTCGTCGCCGAGGGCGACGACCGGGCGCGCGAGGCGCTCCGCACCACCCTCGGGGACAACGGCCACTGCGTGATCGTGGCCTCCACCGGGGGGCAGGCCCTGGACATGGCTCCGGGCAGCGACGCCGATCTGGTCCTGCTCGACGTCGGGAGCACCGAGACCGACGGGCTGGCCACGCTCCGCGCGCTGCGGACGCTCGGGCATTCGGTCCCCGTCATCCTCCTCGCCGCAGGGGCCACGCTGCAGGGCGCCCGCGAGGCCATGGGGCTCGGCGCCTACGACTTCATCGCCAAGCCCGTCGAGCTGGGCTTCGTGATGTCGGTGATCCAGGAAGCGCTGGAGCGCGCCCCCCGCGCGGCCCGGGTCGCGGTTTGCGCTCCCTGATCTACGTCCCGATCATCCACTCGGAGGCCGACCTGGGGTCGGTCCGGGGTGTGGTGCGCGAGCGGTACCAGGAGGCCTTCGGCAAGGAGGCCTGGCAGCGCCGCTTCTCCTCGGTGGACGCGATGTGGGAGGGGCTCACCCGCAAGGTGCTCGCCCTCCCCCTCGACTGGCGGCGGACCCGGCTCTACCAGGACGGGCTCCCGGTCTGCGGGCGGGAGATCGAGATCGTCCGCGACCTGGCCCGTCAGGGCAGCCGGAACCACCAGATCCTCCTCGCGGCCGTCGAGCGCGGCGCCCTGCTCATGGGAACGGAGAGCGCGCCCCTCATCGTCGCCGAGTACCGGCGCGTCCAGAGGCTCATCGAGGCCTCGCGCCTCCTCGAGTCGGATTCGGACACCGTGGCGCTCGAGCTCCGCGCCGAGGGCGAGCGGCTGCTCCGGGAGCGGGACGCCTACATCGCGGCGCGGATCGGGACGACCCTGGAGGACGGCGAGACCGCCCTGCTCTTCATCGGCCTCCTGCACCGGGTGGACGACCTCCTGGGAGATGGGTACGAGGTCCACCACGTCATCCACAGCCTGCCCTTCGGCGCCGAGCCGGGGCGGGTTCCAGGGGATCGGGGAAGCCATGGCCACTGAGACGAGGAAGCGGGAAGCGCCGTCGGAGTCGACGTCCTATCGCGTGACCGAGGCCCTGGGAAAGGACGTCGGACGGGGCATCGCCCGGCTCGATCCCCGGGACCTGGCGGCGATCGGCGCCGAGGTCGGCGACATCGTCTCCATCACCGGCGAGCGGACGGCCGTCGCCAAGGCCATGCCGGCCTACGCCGACGCCCGCGGCAAGAGGCTCGTGCAGATCGACGGGGTCATCCGCGGGAACGCCAAGGCGGCCGTGGACGGACGCGTCACCATCGCCCGGGTCGAGCACGCACCAGCGGCCCGCATCACGCTCCGGTCGGTGGGCGAGGCCCGCGTGCCCGACCGCGCCTCCGACACGCGCTACGTCGGTCGCCTGCTCGAGGGGCTTCCGGTCCAGGTCGGCGACCGCGTCCGCGCCACCCTCTTCGGCTCCCGCTTCCAGGACTTCGAGGTGGCGTCCACCACCCCCCGGACCGGCTGCGTGGTCGTCCACCCCCAGACCCAGATCACCATCGAGGCCGACGCCCGCAAGGGGCCGGAGCAGGGCGGCATCTCCTACGAGGACGTGGGGGGCCTGAAGAAGGAGATCCGGCGCGTCCGCGAGATGATCGAGCTGCCGCTGCGCCACCCCCAGCTCTTCGAGCGGCTCGGGATCGACGCCCCCAAGGGCGTCCTTCTCCACGGACCGCCGGGAACCGGCAAGACGCTGCTCGCCCGGGCCGTCGCCCACGAGACCGAGGCCGCCTTCATCACGGTCAGCGGCCCCGAGGTGATCCACAAGTTCTACGGCGAGAGCGAGGCCAAGCTCCGCGGGATCTTCGAGCAGGCGCGCAAGAGCGCGCCGTGCATCATCTTCATCGACGAGATCGACGCCATCGCGCCCAAGCGGGAGACCGTCCAGGGCGAGGTGGAGAAGCGGGTCGTGGCCCAGCTGCTCGCCCTCATGGACGGGCTGGCCTCCCGCGGCCAGATCATCGTCATCGCCGCGACGAACCTGCCCAACTCGCTCGACCCGGCCCTGCGCCGTCCCGGCCGTTTCGACCGGGAGATCGAGATCGGGATCCCCGACGCCGGGGCGCGGCGGGGCATCCTCGAGATCCACACCCGCGGCATGCCGCTCACCGAGGACGTGAACCTGGACCGGCTGGCCGCCATCACCCACGGCTTCGTGGGCGCCGACCTGGAGGCCCTGTGCCGCGAGGCGGCCATGACCACGCTCCGCGGGGTGATGCCGGAGCTCGACCTGGCCAGCCAGGAGATCCCGTACGAGGTGCTCACCTCCCTCCAGGTCAGCATGGCCCACTTCGTCTCGGCCCTCTCCGAGATCGAGCCCTCGGCGGTGCGCGAGGTCTTCGTCGAGGTGCCGGACGTGCGCTGGGAGCAGGTCGGCGGGCTCGACGACGTGAAGCGGGAGCTCCGCGAGGCCGTGGAGTGGCCGCTGCAGCACGCGGACCTCCTCG
>CAIVAR010000063.1 GCA_903904005.1 uncultured Anaeromyxobacter sp. | reverse complement strand
TCCTCAACGCCGGCTCGGGCCAGACCCTGTCGGTGTCGTTCACGCCGACGGACGCGGCGAACTACAACACCGCGTCCGGCTCGGTCCTCATCAGCGTGGGCAAGGCGACGCCGACCATCACCTGGGCCACGCCTGCTGGGATCACCTACGGCACCGCGCTCTCTAGCACGCAGTTGAATGCGACGGCCTCCGTGGCGGGGACGTTCACGTACACGCCAGCCGCCGGGAGCGTCCTCAACGCCGGCTCGGGCCAGACCCTGTCGGTGTCGTTCACTCCGACGGACGCCGCGAACTACAACGGCGCGTCCGGCTCGGTGCTCATCAATGTCGGCAAGGCCACGCCGACCATCACCTGGGCCACGCCCGCTGGAATCACCTACGGGACGGCGCTCTCGAGCACACAACTGAACGCTACCGCGAGTGTCCTGGGAACATGGACGTACTCACCAGCGTCCGGGAGTCTCCTCAACGCAGGGACGGGCCAGACCCTCTCCGTGTCGTTCACGCCGACCGACGCGGCGAACTACAACACCGCGTCCGGGTCGGTGCTCATCAGCGTGGGCAAGGCGACGCCGATCATCACCTGGGCCACGCCCGCGGGCATCACCTACGGGACGGCGCTCTCGAGCACGCAACTGAATGCGACGGCTTCGGTGGCGGGGACGTTCGTGTACACGCCAGCCGCCGGGACCGTCCTCAACGCAGGCCCTGGCCAGACCCTGTCGGTCTCGTTCACGCCGACCGACGCCGCGAACTACAACACCGGCTCCGGCTCCGTCCTCATCAGCGTGGGCAAGGCCACGCCGGCCATCACCTGGGCCACGCCCGCGGGCATCACCTACGGAACGGCGCTTTCGGCAACGCAACTGAACGCGACGGTTTCGGTGGCGGGGACCTTCACGTACACGCCCGCGTCCGGGACCGTCCTCAACGCAGGCCCTGGCCATACCCTGTCCGTGTCGTTCGCGCCGACCGATGCGGCGAACTACAACACCGCGTCCGGCTCCGTCCTCATCAACGTGGAGAAGGGGCAGTCGGTCACCACGATCGTCACCTCGCCTTCGACGTCGGTGGACGGCCAGGACGTGAAGCTCTCCGTTGGCGTCACGGCCGCTGCGGGAAGCGCGATCCCCACCGGCAGCATCAGCATCACCGAGAACGGCAAGATGGTCTGCTCGGGGCTGACGCTCCAGGCGGGCGGCTGCACCTGCACGGTTCCCTTCGCCACCGGCCAGCACACGCTCGTCGCCAGCTACGGCGGGGATTCCTTCTTCACCTCCTCGACGGGAAGCGTCGTCCAGCGGGTCGTCCAGGGCGTGGTCAACCTGTCGCTCCAGCACAGTCCTTCACCGTCCGTCTTCGGAGAGGCCGTGACCTTCACGGCGACGGTCTCCGCGGCCGCTCCCGCACCCGGCGTCCCGACCGGCACGGTGATCTTCGCCGAGGGCGGTAGCCCGCTGTGCCCGGCCGCTCCCGTCACGGGGGGCAGGGCGGCGTGCACCGTGACGACCCTCGCCGTTGGCCCCCACAGCGTCAGCGCGCTCTACAGCGGCGACAGCCGATTCCAGCCGGCCACGCAGACGGGCACGCACACCGTCAACGAGGCGCCGGGAACCATCTCCGTCCAGTCGAACCGCAACCCCTCGCGCTTCGGGCGTCCCGTCACCTTCACGGCCGTGGTGAGCTACCCGTTCACGCAGCCCACCGGCACGGTCGAGTTCAGGTCCGGCGAGCGTATCCTGGGGAACGGCACGATCGAGAACGGTCGCGCCTCCGTCACGGTCCGTGACCTCGCCAAGGGAACCCATCCCGTCACCGCGCGCTTCGTGGGGGGGCGCGGCCTCGCCGCAGTTGTCGGCGAGCTTCCGGGTGGAGAGGTGGTCGAGAACACGCCGCCCGTCGCGGGGGCGGGGACGGCGCTGGCCTTCGGCGCCTCCGTCCTGGGCGCCTCGGGATCGGTGTCCGGCGGGCAGCTCGACGGCGTCCTGTCGGCCGAGTTCTGGGTCCTGCCGCTTCCCGATGCGGCCGGCGCCAGCCTGATTCGCCTCGGCGACGCGCAGTCTCCGGGCCTGTCGGTGCGGCTCCAGGCCGCGAACGCAGGCCTCGACGTCGCCATCGGTTCCACGTCGATGTCCGTGCCCGCACCGCTCTCGGACGGCGCATGGCACCACGTGGCCCTGTCGTCGAGCCAGGGAAAGGTCACCGTCTTCGTCGATGGAGGCGTGGCGGCCACCTCCACGGCAGCGCTCGACCTCTCCGGCACGCGGGAGATCGCGTTCGGCGAGGGCTTCTCGGGCCAGATCGACGAGGTCCGGCTCTGGACCGTCTCGCGCTCCGCTGCCGACATCCTGGGAGTCCTGAGACGTCCGGTACGAGGAGACGAGCCCGGTCTCGCGGCACTCTGGAGGGCGGACGAGGGGGCGGGTCTCGAGCTCTTCGACGCCGGCGCCGCCCAGGTCGACCTCCAGGTCGATGCGAACGCCGGAGCATCGCCCTTCGTTCCCTCGACCGCGTGGCGCGACCGCGTGGCCATCGAGGAGCGACCCCTCGACCCCGTCGACGCGGGCTACGACGTCGACGGCGATCCGCTGACGGTCGTCGTCTCTCGACCTCCGGCTCACGGCAGGTCGTCGGTGGACGAAGCCCATGTCGAGCTCGGCTACCTGAGCGATACGGGCTTCCGCGGGCAGGACGGATTCACCTTCCAGCTCGACGACGGCGCCGCGACGAGCGACTACCTCATCCAGGTCGACGTCCGGCGGACGGCCGCATGCAGCTCCGACGGCGATTGCGCGACGGGCGACTCCTGCGTCTCGTCGGTCTGTACGCCGAGGGTCGATCTCGTCGGCCGCGCCTCGCCTTTCGGTTGCTCCTCCACGGGCGGAGGTTCCTCATTCGGGTGGGCGATCCTGCTCGCGGGCCTGATGATGCGTCGCCGCGGCGCCAGGAAGGAGGGGTGACCGTGCGCACCACGACGATCCTCCAACTCCTCGTCGCTGTCCCGGGCCTACTCTGCGCCATGCCGTCCGCCGCTCAGGCACCCGCGCCGATCCCCGTGCAGGCGTTCGCCCCGGCTCCGCCGGGGAGCGACTTCTTCACGCTTCCCCCCGCGAAGACCCCGGGGGACCTGGCTCCGTCCCTGGGAGTCGTCTTCTCGTACGCCTACCTCCCGCTCCGGCTGGAGACGAACGGCCTGCCGGTGCCGAACGGACAGCTCGTCCGCGACCAGGCGTGGGCGTTCGCGCAGGCCTCGCTGGGTCTCGGCGGCCGGTTCCGGATCGACGCGGTCCTGCCGGTGGCGCTCTACCAGACGGGGAACCAGACGTTCAGCGACGTGCCGGTCGTGACCTCGACCGCCCTGGGCGACCTTCGGCTGGGCGGCCAGGTCTTCATCGGTTCCCTCGGCCCCGTGGGCATCGCGGCCGGGCTCGACGTCTGGGTCCCCACCGGCAGCCGCAGCGCCTACGCATCGAGCGGGAGCGTCAGCGCGCTTCCGAAGATCGTGGCCGGTGGCGAGGCCGGGCCCATCGTGTTCGGGGCGCAGGCCGGTGTGCTCCTGGCGAAGACGCTCGACGTGGGCTACGCGAGCACCGGCTCGGGTTTCGCCTACGCCGGCGGGGTGGCGTGGCGGCTCGGCGACTTCCTCGTGGGGCCGGAGATCTGGGGGCAGGTCGGTTTCAACGGCACGGGTTCGCCGCTCGAGGCCCTCCTGGGCGGCCACTGGAAGACGGCCCCGTTCGACCTGGGGCTCGCGGTGTCCACCGGCATCGTGCGAGACCCGGGCGCCGCTCCGTTCCGCGTGATCCTCTCCGGCTCCTGGGGCCCGTCCGGCGCGAAGGATCGCCCCCCCCAGGAGTTCCCCGCGGACACCGGCGGGGTCGCTCCAGCGCCTCCACCACCACCCCTGGCAGTCGCGAGCCCCGCGCCACCGGCGGAGGAGCGTGCGCCGCCCGTGGCCCCGACGCCGGCACCGGCGCCGAAGGAGAGCACGACGCAAGTCGTCGGGGTGGTTCACTTCCCGTTCAAGGCCTGGCGGGTACGCGCAGGGGACGAACCCCTCCTGCGCGCGGCGGTCGCGGCGATGGCCGCGCACCCCGACGCGAAGTGCATCCTCGTCGGCGGGCACGCGGACGCCACCGGGCCGGCGGCCTACAATGATCGGTTGTCCGTGCGGCGGGCCGAGAGCGTGCGCCGCTGGCTCGTCGCGCACGGCGTGCTGGCCGAGCGCATCGAGGTGATCGGGTACGGCTCGAGCCGTCCGGTGGAGACGAACGAGACGGCGAAGGGGCGCGCCAGCAACCGGCGGGTGGAGGTCGTCGTCCGTACGCTCCGCTGACGAGGTGACTTACTCGACGGCGGTCAGATACCCACCCTCGGCCACCTCGGTCGCCACGAGACCAGAGCCTGGAGGGCTACTGGCACTCGGGCGTCCCGGCGAAGGTCCGAAGGTTGGACCATGCGACGTTCTCGGGCTTCGTGTCCCCGTATCCCGCGCCGAGGGACACGCGGGAACCCGCGAGGTCGTAGTCGCCGGATGACACGACGAGCGGTCGGCCGTCGAGGAGGCCGCGAAACCACTTCTTCGAGCGGGAGCCTTCGATCCTCAGCGTGTGCCACCTTCCGGCCAGGGAACCCGGGACCGTGCCCGTGTAGGGGTTCCGCGTCCGCCTATCTTCCGGCTCGAACCACATGAACCACGGAGCCTTTCCGGGAGCTTCCTTCACGAGGAACACGATCCCGTGGCTGATCATCCCGGCCTTCGGCTCACCGAGAACCTCGGTGAACACGGCCATCTCCGCCCCGCGTTCCCAGCCGCCCTCTTCTGGAATGTAGAACTCCGCCTCGACGGCGAAGGGGTCGCCGTTCATCGCGGACCCGAGCGGAAGGAGGATCTGGCCCCAGTCGGAGGTGATCTTCCAGGCCCGCCGCCCTGCGACATCGGCAACCCCCTGGCCGCCGATCTGACCGTTGCGCAGGATGGCTCCTGCCGGGAGGGTGTCGAGGTCGACCCAGGTGGCTCGGCCCCAGTTGCAGGCGTTGGAGGTCGCTGTCGCTCCGAACGGCACCAGCGCCTGAGCCTGCGGCGATGCGGGAAGATTGTGGACGTGGCGGAAGTCTCTTCTCGGGCGGCGTCTCCGTCTTGAACGGCGAATGCCCCGTCAGCATCCGATGGAGCAGTACCCCCAGCGCGAACACGTCCACGCGCTCATCTTCCGGCTCTCCCCCTGCCTGCTCGGGGGCCATGAAGTCCGGGGTGCCGCCGCCTGGCTTCCTCCGCCCGAACGCCTGGGCCATGCCCAGGTCGAGAACCTTCACCTGCCCGTCCTCGCAGAGGGGAAGGGCTCCCTCGTCCAGTCTCGCTGCCAGGGTCTTCCCGACCAGGAACTCCTGGACGAGCCAGGCCCCTTTCTCGTTGCGGCCGACATCGAGGATCGTGACGATCCCGGGGTGACTGAGGCGTGCCGCCACCTCGCCCGACCTCCCGGATGAGATCGTAGCGGCCCAGCGCCGTGCCCGGGGATAGTTCCTCCACCCAGGCCGACTGCTCCGGGCCAGCTGCCCGGAATACCTCGTTCAGGAGCGACGTCAGCGTTCCCGGCTCGCCCGGAGTCGGAGTGGGGCGAGCCTTCATCGCCCCCTCCCAACGAACCACCTTGGGCCGCCGCTGTCCGTCGGGTGTCGCATCGCTGCCGACAGCTTACTTCACCCTGCGGACACGCCCGCCACGGGTTGGTTCACCGTCTGTCTCCGGTGAATCGGGCCGTGCTCGTGGCTCTCCATCGTGTCTCCGATCACCGGGGCGTGAGGGCGCAAACGGTCGACTGCGGAGAGTAGCCATGAGCGGAGGTGTCGGCACGGAGCAGATTCCTTAGAGTTCTCGAGAGGCTGCCCTGGCCATCCCCGCATGGGGCGTGGAACGACTCCATGGTGATCGTCGGCCCGGAAGGTGAGAATATTTTTATCGAGGGGAAGCGCCAGCCGCTCGGGGGTGTGATCTGGCGAAGAAGTCCGTCACGGACGACCGCACGAAGTCGCGGGCGCACGGTCGCTACGTCGACCTGTACGACTTCGCGCCGGTCGGGTACCTCACCCTCACCCCGGGCGGGATCATCACGGCGGCCAACCGGGCCACCGCGACGCTCCTCCGGGTGGAGCAGGCCAGGCTGACGGGGCGAGCACTCGCGGGTTTCATGGCGGGCGAGGAAGCCGACAGATGGACCCGTTGCCTGGGAACGCTGATCCGGACCGGGGAGCCCCAGTCCTGCGAGGTCCTGCTTCGCCCGACCGAGGGGAGGACCGTCCACGCACACGTCTCGTGCCAGCTCCGGCCCGTCGAGGGATCCGGACCGGAGGTGCGCGTCGTCCTCGTCGACATCAGCGAGCGCAAGTCGCACGAGCGGTCGATCCGCGAGAGCGAGTCACGCTACCGCGACCTCTACGACAGCCTGCCGGACGGCATCGTCGGCAGCGATGCGGAGGGGCACATCCTGGAATCGAACCGGGCGTTTCGCGAAATGGTCGGGTACACGGCCGAGGAACTCCAGGGGATGACGTTTCCCCAGATCACGCCGGAGCGCTGGCACGAGATGGAGCTTCGTCACGTCCAGGAGCACCTGCGCAACCGATCTTCGAACTGGTCCTTCGAGAAGGAGTACCGACGCAAGGACGGCTCGGTGGTTCCCGTCGAGATCCGGAGCTTCATCGAATACGCAGGAGAGCGTCCCGCGAAGATGTGGGCCAGCGTGCGCGACATCACCAAGCGCAGGCAGGCCGAGAACGCGCTCCGCGAAAGCGAAGCCCGCTTCCGCGCTCTTGCCGACTCCGCGCCGGTGGGCATCTTCCAGACGGATGCACTTGGAAAGAACATCTACCTGAATCCCAGCGCCGTTGAGATCACCGGCCAGACCAGGGAGGCGGCCAGTGGAGCCGGTTGGCAGGAGGCGATCTCCCGGGAAGATCGGGAAACCGTCTTTCGGGGGTGGCAGAACGCGGTCTCGACCGGTCGGAACTTCGAGAACGAGTGCTGGTTCCAGATGCCGGACGGCACCAGGAAGCGAGTCCAGGGACACGCCGCCCCGCTCCACGACGCGGAAGGAAACGTGAGCGGTTTCGTCGGCGTGCTGGTCGACGTCACCAGCCAGCGGGCGCTCCAGGCGAAGCTGGCCATCTCGTCGCGCCTCGCCGCCATCGGCACGCTGGTCTCGGGCGTGGCACACGAGATCAACAACCCGCTGGCCGCCGAGATGGCCGACCAGGGGATCGCCCTCGACGTGATCCGGGAAGTCCAGGAACGTCTTCGCGGGGACTCGCCGCTCGACAGGGGCGCCGAGGCCCGGGCTCTCGATGCGGTCGTCGAAGCCCTGAAGGATGCCCAGGAGGGCGGCGCGAGGATCGCCCGGGTCGTGCGGGACCTCGCGATCTTCGGGCGGCCCAACCCGACGCGTCAGCGTGTCCGGTTGATGGACATCGTCGATGGAGCCATGCGCTGGTTGCCCGCGACCGTCGCTCGAACGGCGTCCATCCAGGTGGAGAACGGAGGGCCCCCGGACATCCTCGCGTCCGTCGGTCAGATCCAGCAGGTGCTCGTCAATCTGGTCACGAATGCGGCGCGGGCCACTCCCGAGGGGCGGCGCGACACGGTCATCGTCCGGGTCCGACCGGGTGCTCCCGGCATGGCGAGGATGGAGGTGATCGACCACGGCGTGGGCATGGGCCCCGACATGGTCGACCGCATCTTCGACCCCTTCTTCACGACCCATCCCGTTGGAGAGGGGCGCGGGACCGGCCTGGGGCTCGCGATCTGCCACGCCATCGTGGCGGACCACGGCGGGACGATCTCGGTCGAGAGCGAGCCGGGGAAGGGCTCGACGTTCCGGGTGGATCTGCCTGCCGCGCCTGCCGAGGCGTGAGGCTCCATTCCCAGGGGGTACGGTCACGCGGGTCCCTTGTCTTTCGGCGTTGGACGGACGGAAGCGCCCATGCTCATCTTCGGGGTGACCCGAGGGGGAGAAGGAGAGCGCCATGACGCTCGCACGGAACGGCTGGACATCCCTGGTGGCAGCGGTCGTGCTCCTCGTCGGTCTGGGAGGCTGCGGCTCGAGCTCGACGCCGAGTGGCGGAATCGATCCGTGGAACCTGTCGGACGGCTACTCCAAGCTCTGGTTGATCACGAACTACGCCGTGGACGGCGTCGATCAACCCATCCCGTCCTGGGGGGCCGACAACGTCGTGCTGACGAGCTATGACGGCACCGGGCTCATCATCTATGGCGAGAACGTTCGCTACCCCACCGACACGCTGAAGGTGGACGCCTTCACCTGGACGGTGGTCGGCTCGACCATCATCCTGGAGGGAACCGAGTACCCGGCGCCGATCGGAAGGACCGTGGCGGCGATCGTCAGCCTGACGCCGAGCGTCTTCTCCTACGAGTACGACATCGTCGTATCGGGAGGGACGAGGAAGATCCGCGTCACCTACGAGAACGCGGTGGCGCGTGATCCATCCGCGAGCGCGCTCCACCTGGCGCTCACGGCAGGGGAGGTGAAGACCTGGTCGCTCAAGTCGGTCGTCCCGGCCGGCGTGATCCCCATCGATCCCGCTGCTCCGCTCGACCGCCTGCTCATCCTGACGAACGACGGTACGGGATATCTCACCCGCCCGGACAGCACGGGTCAGGGGGGCACCACCGAGAGCACCGACTTCCTGAGGTGGACGACGGTGTCGAGCGGAACGGTGCTGGAGCTGATCGGGCTCGACGCCGTGGGCGAGATCCCGTGGACGAGCACCCTCGTCAAGGCCACCCCGACGGAGCTGGTGTTGCACGGGAGCGTCTTCGTCAACGGTGTCGCCACGAACGTCACGATGTCCTACGCCCCGTTCATCCCGCTTCCGTAGTACGTGGCAGGCACGAAATAGCCTACATCTTGCGTCTGGGCCCCCCGGCGTCCCGTCGGCGTTTCCCGACACCTGCTCCGCCAACCCCCCGGAACTCCAGGGGCGCCATCTTGGCAAGCCGCCTGCACTACCTCCTCCCGTCTACCAACCTCGACGGAACCCAGGAGAACACCATGAACCGCAAGACCCCCAGCATCGTCGGCGCCGCAGTCGGACTGGCCCTCTTCCTCGCCATCGCCCTGCTCCCCGCGCTGCTCTACGGTGGCTACGCTGGCGTGATGCTGGCCGGTGGGATCTTCGGGACGCCGGTGGCCCCGACCTTCGCGGTCCAGGCGCTGATCATCTTCGGGATGGTGATGGGCGTCACCGGTGTCGGCGCGCTCTTCGCGGTCGGCGGTGCGGTGGCCGGCGCTGCGGTC
>CAIVAR010000062.1 GCA_903904005.1 uncultured Anaeromyxobacter sp. | reverse complement strand
GTGTAACGGACCGGCGTAAGTGATCGGGCGTGGTTCGGCGAAGCTGATCGGGGTTGGTTCGGCCATGGTGATCGCCGCTGGTTCGCCCAAGGTGATCGCGTGGCGCACCGCGTCGGCGAGGCTGGTTCGGCCAAGGTGATCGGGGCTGGTTCGGCCAAGCTGATCCACTGAACATCTGAGGAGATGAGCCGCCCGGCGAGAGGCTGGGCGGCAGGGGCATCGTGCACCCTCGCGGCTCACCGCGAGGAGGCATGGATGCAACGGAGGGTCGAGATGGATCGGTTGCAGGAACTGGTGCGGCTGCACCGGATGGGGTCGGGCGGGCGCGAGGTAGCCCGGCTACTGGGGATGAGCCCGAACACCGAGCGTGTCTACCGGCGGGCGCTGGAGGCGGCCCAGTTGCTCGCAGGCCCCGTCCACGACCTGCCGGCGCTGGAGAGGCTGCTAGCGGCCGTGGAGGAGCAACTGCCGAGGAAGGCGCCACCCCAGCAGGTATCGACGCTGGAGGGCTGGCTGCCGAAGATCCAGGAGCTCTGGAAGGTTGGCCTGGGACCGCGGGCGATCTACGACCGGCTCCGGCTCGAGGACTCGGACTTCCGCGAGGCCCAGGCGACGCTGTCGGCCGTGAAGCGGGTCTGCGTGCGGCTGAAGAGGGCCCGGGGAATCCGCCCCGAGGACGTGGCGATCCCGGTGGAGACCCGCCCCGGCGAGGTCGCCCAGGTGGACTTCGGCTACGTGGGGAGGCTCTACGACCCGCGCAGCGGGGAGCTGCGCAAGGCGTGGGTGTTCGTGATGGTGCTCGGCTACAGCCGGCACATGTTCGCCCGGATCGCCTTCGACCAGACCGTGGAGACCTGGCTGCGGCTGCACGTGGAGGCGTTCGAGGAGTTCGGCGGGGTCGTCGAGGTGGTCGTCCCCGACAACCTGAAGGCGGCCGTGGTTCGAACGGCCTTCGGGATCGACGGCCCGCGGGCGCTCAACCGCAGCTACCGGGAACTGGCCCGTCACGACGGGTTCAAGATCGACCCGACGCCCGTCTACGCCCCGAAGAAGAAGGGGAAGGTGGAATCCGGCGTGAAGTACGTGAAGAGGAACTTCTTCCCGGGACGGCACGGCCAGGACGTCGACGTAGTTTCCCCCGAGCTTCGCCGATGGGTGAACGAGATCGCCGGGACCCGCGAGCACGGGACCACCCACCGGAAGCCGCTCGAGACCTTCCTCGAGCTCGAGCAGGCGGCGCTCCGGCCGCTTCCCTCCCGCCGCTTCGAGCCGACCGTGTGGAAGGAGGCGACCGTGCATCAGGACACGCACGTCGTCTTCGAGAAGCGGCTCTACTCGGTGCCCTGGAAGCTCGTCGGGAAGACCGTCTGGATCCGAGCCACCGCGAGCACCGTCACCATCTTCTGCGACGAGGTCCGCGTCGCGACCCATGACCGCCGAGGGCCGGGGCACCGGAGCACGAAGGACGCGCACCTCCCCGAGCACCGCGCCGACCTGCGGCACCGGAGCCGCGGCTACTGGGAATCGCGGGCCGACCGGGTGGGCCCCGACACCGGACGCTTCGTTCGAGAGGTGTTCGACTCGGACGACGTGCTCCACATGCTGCGCCCCGTGCAGGCCATCGTGACCCACCTGGAGCGGTTCCCCCAGGAGCGGGCGGAGGCGACGAGCCGGCGGGCCAGCCACTTCGGGACCTTCAGCTACCAGGGCGTGAAGAACATCCTGCTCCGCGCCCTCGACCTCGAGCCGTTGCCGGCGGGCACGGCTTCCACGGGCTCTCCCCAGGAGAGCTTCCGCTACGCACGGAGCGCCGCCGAGCTCCTTCACGGAAGGACAATGTTCCATGAGTCCCAAGGATGATCTCGTTCCCATGCTGAAGAAGCTGCGCCTTTCCGGCGTGCTGCAATCACTGGATCTCCGGACCCAACAGGCCGTCGAGGACAACCTCGCGCTTTCGGAGTTCCTCTACCGGCTGCTCGCCGACGAGGTCGAGCGGCGGGAGGCGAGGCAGCTCATGCAGCGAATCCGCCGTGCCAGCTTCGAGCACGCGAAGACCATCGAGGACTTCGACTTCACCTTCAACGGCTCGGTTCCCAAGGCCAAGGTCCTCGAACTCGCCACCTGCGCCTTCGTTGAGCGGCACGACAACGTCCTCGTCGTCGGCCCGACCGGCGTGGGCAAGAGCCACCTCGCCCAGGCGTTCGGCCACCGGGCCTGCCGCGCCGGATTCTCCGTGGCCTACGTCGGCGCCCACGAGCTGCTCATGCAGCTCCGCGCTGCACGCGGCGACGGGAGCTACGACAAGCGCATTCTCCGCTTCACCGGGCCGGACGTGCTCATCATCGACGACCTGGGACTGCGCGGCCTTGCCCAGGACGAGCCGGCCGACCTCTACGAGATCGTCCGCAACCGATACGAGCACGGCTCCACCATCATCACGTCGAACCGGGCCATCGAGGAATGGGCTCCGATGTTCGGGAACCCCTTGCTCGCGAGCGCAGCCATGGACCGGCTTCTCCACCACGCCCACGTCCTCGTCATCGAGGGAGACTCGTTCCGGAACCCACCCACGACCAGGAAGAAGAAGACCGCTGCCGTCGTAGCCGAAGCCTCCCGCTGACCGAGGACCCGATCAGCTTGGCCGAACCAGCCCCCTCATGCCGATGCGCTCAAACTCGCCCACGCCGATGACCCCAGGATCGCGATCACTTTTGCCGAACCAGGTGCGATCAGTTGGGGCGAGCCTTGACACGCCGGCGAGGCCGTCCGGCTCGCCGCGGCCATCGGCCCGCACCGGCCTACGAGCCGGGAGGTGGGGACCCTGTGCGCGGGATGGCTCTCGGGAGGCGAGGCGACGCGGCGGCTTCTCGTCGAGGACCCGCGCCTCTTCC